>NZ_KV811667.1:0-1596 GCF_001813175.1 Corynebacterium sp. HMSC069E04
GGCAAAATATTTCGCGGCCTTACGCAGGATATCGCGTTCTTCACGAAGCTTCGAGACTTCCTTTTCTAGCTGGCGGATCCGCTCAGAATCAGTCGTCGCCTGGGCCTTGTCACGCATGGTCTTCGTGCGGGCACGCTTGCCGGTGCCGTACTGCTTGATCCAGGAATAAAGTGAGGAGCGATTGACTCCAAGCTCTGCTGAAGCCGCGTGAAGTGAAAGGTCCTCATTGTTTTCGTAGAGGGCCACAGCATCACGTTTGAACTGTTCGGAGTACCTAGGCATGGTGGTAGATTACCTTTCTTCCCAACCCAACAGGGCTGGATATCAGGTGTCTACCAAACAGGGGTCAGGTCCCCCACCTACCCTAAAATCAACGCCGCGGTCTTCTCCGGTGGCACGCCCTTCAACTGCGGCTCTTGACGGCCCACGACGCCAGCCCCAGCACAACCCAGACCACCAACGCGATGAGCGGAGCCGTTCCCAGCATGCCAGGCGAGCCCGGAACGAAGAGTAGCGCCAAGAACCCGATGGAGAGAATGCACCCGGCCAGCGCGAAGTACTCGTAAAACTTGCTCGGTGCTATCGGCTTGGGCATCCCGGGAACCTGTCCGGTACGCGCAATCTTCCATGCGCAGAAACACGTATAGAAATACGCCACCGTGATACCAGCACTGGACATATCGACGACCCACGTCAAAGCCGCGCGCCCAAACCACGGGGTAACCAGGCACACCGCGCACACCAAAAGAATCGCGTTGCGCGGGGTGCGCTGCTTACCATTTAGCTCACCCAGCCGACTCGAGACTAGGTTGGCGCGGCCAAGAGTAAACAAGACTCGGCTTGCCGCAGTGAAGAATCCGTTCAAACCAGTAAGAACTCCGGCGCTGACAGCTACAACCATGAGCACCAAACCGTCAGGCCCCATCACCTCGCTGATGGCTGCCGCCGGCGGCCATGCCTCCCCTTCATAAGCATCGTGGTGGACTCCACACAGCGATAGAGGTTGCGAGCATCATCGCCAAGTAGATCAAGGTCGCCGCAATGACTCCCCACATCAGAAGGCCTAGCGCTTTCTTCGGCGAGAAATTGAACTCGCCCGCCAACTGCGGAATGGAATCAAAACCCACGTAGGCCCACAGGGCAAAAGCGATGATGGTCGCAACCGCTGCTACCGGCGGGACATCCACTGGGAAAGCGGGTGCAAGCTCCGGGCGCTTGGCGACGTAATAAATCACCATCGACGCCACTATGACCACCACCGCCACAATCATGATCACAGCGGCAAAGAACTGGAACTGGCCAGAAAGCGCACCCCTCATGACCATTTCAGGGAACGTAACACGGAAGACGAGCGCGACCGCCGTGGGGTTGCCCGCAAATCGTGGACACGTAGTGGAGCTACCTAGTGGTTAGGCAGCTATTTCTTTTCTGCTGTTGATTGCGCCGGTGTGGTTCTCGAAGTCGACGGGGCTGACCATTCCGAGTGCAGAGTGCCGGCGCCGACGGTTGTAGACGACTTCCATCCAGTAGGCAACGGCCTTGCGTGCAGCATCACGGGTAGGCCATCGCTTACGGTCGTAGAATTCAGTCTTTAGC
>NZ_KV811668.1:0-13750 GCF_001813175.1 Corynebacterium sp. HMSC069E04
GCTTCACGTGCTGCCGGAAGCAGCAAGAGCTACGAGATCCTTAAGCCCTTAAAGGCGAACCCACCGACCAAACCAGTGTTGACGGGCTAGCTGTCGAGCGCCACGGAAATGCTGGAGCCCGCAAAGCGCGTCCAGAGCCCCTTTCCTTTCAACCCCGGCAGAATCTTCGAGCGATCACGCGCTCATCGCAATGCCTCAAGGGTGGCACGCGCAGCCTGCTCAAGCGGAGCATAGTAAGCCGGACCATGCGTCATCGAGTGAACCGCAAGTGGGTGCAACTGATGCATCGGCACCCACTTCCGGTACTCCTCACCCGCCCCATAGCCCCGCAGTATCTCGTCATAGTAGGGCGTTCCGAACAGTTCCAGCATGGCCAAATCCGTCCACGGATGTCCGCCGTGCGCTGCAGGGTCAATCATGACCGCCGTGTTCTCCTGGAACAAAACATTTCCTGCCCATAAATCACCATGAATTCGTGCAGGCTCAACGTCCCAGTCCACGGCGGCTATAGCTTCGGCCGCCATATATACGCTGTCCCGCAGCCCCTCCGGAAGTCCTTCTATAAATGGCACCACCCGCTGTTCTGCGTAGAACTCACCCCAGGATTCACATGGTTCGCAGGGTTGTTCCACGCGTCCAATGAAGTTCGCACCTTCCCACCCCTCTGGCGGTGCGCCGAAAGCTGGGGCGCCTGCCTGATGAACCTGCCGCAGCGCTTCACCAAACGCCCGCGCTGCAGCAGCACTCGGTCGCGCCTGCGCTACTCGACGCGTACTAATCGTCGAATCTGTCAGCCCCGCAACTTCCACCACAACGTCCTTTCGTGCGGCTGCTAACCAGCGCAGGCCCGCAGCCTCCGCCCCGGCTTGATCGGCTCGTGCTACTGACTTTGTGTAAACATCCATGCTCCCCAGCATAGAAAAAGGCCGCCTCTGCGAAAGAGACGGCCGATGGTGGAGCTAACGGGATTCGAACCCGTGACCCCCACACTGCCAGTGTGGTGCGCTACCAACTGCGCCATAGCCCCAAGGCAATATTGAATTTTAAAGTGGAGCTAACGGGATTCGAACCCGTGACCCCCACACTGCCAGTGTGGTGCGCTACCAACTGCGCCATAGCCCCTCATACGAGGTGCAACCTTTGTGATTGCAACTCGTATCAATATATCGTCTCCCTATTCACTCACCAAATCGCGAGTTGGGGCGCTAAATTTACTTCTCAGTAACGATGTTGACCCATTCCATGATGGAGGTCTTGTCATCCTCCGGGATATCCTTGCCATCCTTGATGATGCGCGGCGAGGACACGCTACCGGTTTCCTTTTCAAGCTTTTCGTAGTTCGAGGTCACCACCGGGTTTCCTTCACCAACCTTGGCTTCCTTGATGGCCTTCACCGTGGCCTCATCGGCACCCAGGATCTGCGCAGCATCAGCAAAATCCTTCATTTCCCACTGGTTGGCCAGCTTGGACTGGTTCTCCATGAGGTACTTACGCAGGTTCCAGTACAGCGTGGCGTCACCGGACTTTGCCACCTGCTCCATCGCAGCCGCAGTCTTGGAGGAGTGTCCCGTGTTGGACTTGATGCTCTCCAGTCCGTTCGGGCTGCCATCGAGGAAGTTCAAGGTACGCACGTGCACGATGAGCTCACCCGCATCAATAGCGTCCTTCATCTGTCCGTCGGTCTCCTTCGCCAGGTCGCCACAGTGCGGGCAGGAGAAGTCCTCATACAGGTCTACCTCGGTAGCGTCCTTGGGGGCATCCGGCGCCTTGAGCGTCACCGCGTTGTCCGCAAAGCTCATCTCCATAGAGACTGGCTCAACGGGATAATCCTTCAGCTCATCGGTCTGTGAACCCCGCCCCTGATAAACGATGTAGCCGATTACCACAGCGATAATGACCAGCAGAACAGCGAGGCCCCAGACGAATCCACTATTACTCTTGGAGTTGGGGTCTTTGACTGTACTCATTGAACAACCTTGCCTTTGATGACGTTATTTCGAATAGATGGAAAGCCTACACACCGTTGTTAAGGGTGCAATGCAAACTTGGTGAAAGGACGCTTGATCGTCCACACCATTAAGACAGAATAGAAGACATCACGCAGCAGTGTCATCATGTAGTTCATCACTTGCGCGTCCTCATCAGGGCTAACGGAGAAACACCCGCAGTCAATCCCGAGTCCCCGCGCCCATGCCTGCGCAATGCCGATCATGAACAGAACGAGGACAATCTGCCCCACCCACGCCGATTGACGCAGGAACAGCCCCAACAGGAGCAACAGGCCGCCGCACACTTCAAGCGGGCCAATCAGATAGGACAAATAGTGGGACCACTCTGGGGTAAAGATTTCATATGCCTTGATGCTTTGCGATACCGCGAGCTGGTCCGACAGCTTCGACGCTCCCGCTTTAATCCACACATAGGCCATATAAAATCGCGCAAACGCACTGATAACGTCCAGCACGAGCGTTGCGCTGATCTTATTTTTAAACACGGGATTAGCTTAACAAGTTACGGGTGGAGAGCGTAACGACGATATGGACGCCAGATCGTCCACGCGGTGAGGATGAGGAAGAAGGCGTCGCGAAGCAGCGTCAGCGCGTAGTTCATACCTTGGCTCACGTCGTTGGGGTCATAGCCAAAACACCCACAATCGATGACTAACCCACGCGCCCGCGCCTGAGAAATGCCCACCATGAACAGGACTAGGACCACCGCAGCGACTGCCGACGCCTCCCTCAAGAACAGGCCCAGCAACAGCAGCAGCCCTCCTACAATTTCAAGCGGTGCAATGAGGTAGGCCAAGTACTCGGACCATTCCGGGGTGAAGATGCCATAGGCCCGGATGGCCTGTGCCATCTCCATCCGGGCGTCTAGTTTCTGTATGCCGGCGATAATCCACACGGCGGCCATACCGAATCGGACGAGCGCGCTGGCCAGGTCAAGCACCGAGGCGCGTTGTGTGGCTGTCATAATCCATTAGCCTAGCCCTGAAGTTAGCCTCCCAGAACCTGTGACACCAGCGCTTGCGCCTCCTGCTGCACCTGCTTGAGGTGTTCTTCGCCACGGAAGCTCTCAGCGTAAATCTTGTACTTATCCTCCGTGCCGGACGGGCGCGCGGCAAACCACGCGTTCTCAGTCCTCACCTTGAGGCCACCGATCGCCGCGCCGTTGCCCGGCGCTTCGGTGAGCTTGGCGAGGATCTCCTCACCCGCCAGCTCAGTGGCCGTGACCTGCTCCGGGGAGAGCTTCTTCAGGATTGCCTTCTGCTCACGGTTAGCTGGGGCGTCGGTACGCGCGTAGGCCGGTGCACCATATTCCTCTGCCAGCTCCGCGTAGCGCTGGGACGGAGTCTTGCCCGTCACCGCCAGGATCTCGGCGGCCAAAAGATCCATGATGATGCCATCCTTGTCGGTGGACCACACCGTACCGTCGAAGCGCAGGAAGGAAGCGCCGGCGGATTCTTCACCGCCGAAGCCCAGGGAGCCGTCGACAAGCCCCGGCACAAACCACTTGAAGCCCACCGGCACCTCAACGAGCTCACGGCCCAAGCTGGCCACGACGCGATCAATCATCGAGGATGAGACCAAGGTCTTGCCCACCCCGGCGTTGCCCCACTGGGGGCGGTGGCTAAACAGGTATTCGATGGCCACAGCCAGGTAGTGGTTCGGGTTCATCAGGCCCGCATCCGGGGTGACGATGCCGTGGCGGTCCGCGTCGGCGTCGTTGCCCGTGGCCAGGTCGTACTTGGAACGGTTATCCACCAGTGACGCCATGGCATCCGGGGAGGAACAGTCCATGCGGATCTTGCCGTCGGTATCCAACGTCATGAAGCGGAAAGTGCCGTCTACCTCGGGGTTCACCACCGTCATGTTGAGTTCGTAATGCTCGGCGATGGCCGCCCAGTAGTCCACCGAGGCCCCGCCCATGGGATCCGCTCCGATGCGCACGCCGGCGTCCTTGATGGCTTTCATGTCCACGACGTTCGCCAGGTCCGCAACGTAGTTGTCCACGTAGTTGTGCTTCACGCAGCGCTCATCCAGCACGCCGTCAACCGCCACGCGTTTCACGCCCTCGAGCCCGGCGCGCAGATAGTCGTTGGCCTTGGCGGCGATCCAGTCGGTGGCATCGGCATCCGCCGGGCCGCCCGTTGGCGGGTTGTACTTGAATCCGCCATCGCGCGGCGGGTTATGAGACGGGGTAATCACGATGCCGTCGGTGCCCGGGTTGGTCAGGATGGCGTGGGAGACGGCCGGAGTTGGGGTATAACGGCCACGGTCATCCACGCGGACCTCCAGCTCATTAGCTAAGAGGACCTCGAGGGCAGAGACCATGGCGGGCTCGGACAGGGCATGAGTATCGCGGCCAATGAAAATGGCGCCCGTGGTGCCCTGCTCGGCACGGTAGTCCACGATGGCCTGGGTAATCGCCAGAATGTGGGCCTCGTTAAAGGCGGTATCCAAGGCGGAGCCGCGGTGCCCGGAGGTGCCGAAGGAAACCTGCTGATCGGGGTTATCAGCGTCGGGGGTGCGGGTGTAATACGCGGTGACTAGCTCTGCGATGTCAATGAGATCGGAAGGCTGGGCTGGTTGGCCGGCGCGTTCGTGTGCCATGGTGGGATTCCTCCTTGGGGATGTGGATACACCCTAAGCTTGCCTGCTTCACGCTGGTTTCGCATCCCAATTAGGATGGTGCCTATGCCACAGATCCTTCTTGTGGGCTGCGGAACCGCGCTCGGGGCGCTGGCCCGCTTTGGCCTTTCTTCGCTTCTCGGGGGTGGCGCGCTGCCGCTGCTGCTCATCAACGTTCTCGGCAGCGCTGTTATGGGCTATGCCAAGCCTCCGGCATTCTGGGGCACAGGTTTCTTAGGCGGCTTCACCAGCTTTGCCGCCTTTGCTTTTCTCACCTCCGGCTTCGGCCCGGCGCAGGCGGGGGTCTACGTGCTGGCGACGATCGTCGGTTGCACCGTGGCCTACCTCATGGGTGACCGCCTGCAGGATCGGAGGCACGCATGATTCTCTCCATTCTGGCCGTACTCGCCGGTGGCTTCGTCGGTGGCTGTGGGCGCTACCTGCTCACCCGTGTGCTGCCCTCCCCCGCATGTACCTTTGCCGCCAACCTCATTGGCGCAGCCGTGGCGGGCGTGGCCTACGGCTATGCCACGCATGCCCACACCCCTGAGTATTTTCTCCCCCTGCTAGCAGCCGGACTCGCCGGCGGGCTATCCACGTGGTCCACGCTGGCCAAGGAACTGGGAGAAATGATAAAGGCCAAGCGCTGGTGGCGCTTGGCGCGTTACCTCTTCTGGACCATCGGCCTGGGAATCGTGGTGGCCTGGCGCGGAGCGTGGGTAGGTTCGCTTCTCGCCTAACCTACCTCGCACGCCCTTGTGCGGTCACAGGCTGTACTAGTCAGCGATGGCGTCCAACGGTGGGGTCTGTGCCGCGCGCTGCGCTGGCCATAGCGCTGCCAGCACACCGACGATTCCGGAGCCCACGAACATGACCGCGAGCATCAACCACGGAACCGTCGCGGTATCGAGGCCTTCGTCGGAAAGCACGGAGATGAAGGACCACCCCATCCCCAGGCCCATGAGGATGCCCATGAGCGCACCGAAGAGGGCAATCTGTACCGATTCCACGGTGACCATCGTGCGGATCTGGCGGCGCTGGGTACCCACCGCGCGCAGCATGCCGATTTCTTGTCGGCGTTCGATCACGCCCAGCGTGAGGGTATTGACAATGCCCAAGACCGCAATGACCACGGCCAAAGCCAGTAGCGCATAGAGAATCGTGAGCATCTGGTCAATCATGCCGGCAGCCTCGCCGGCGTATTCCTCACTGGTGCGCACCTGCACCACGACGAGGTCCTTGACGGACTTCTCCAGGTTGGCGCGCAGTTTCTCCTTGTCATAGCCCTCTTCCGCATTCACGGAGACCACCATGACGTCGAGACTGCCGGGGTCAACAACGTCTTCCGCCGCGGACTTGGACACGGCCAGACCCGAAAGCATCTCAAAATGCTCATACGTGCCGAGGAGCTTCACCTGCGCGGTGCGGGAGGGATCCGGGCCGGCCAGCTCATAGGACTGACCGACTTCCCAGCCCTGCTCCGCAGCCAAGCCGGCCTCGGCGATGAAGCCAGGCTCCTCGCCCGTGTTCACGGCGCCTTCGACCACGGTGAGGTTGAGGATGTCATCGGCGTTGCCATCGATGACCTGGCTTATCAACATTTCCGGGCCATAATTCATCGAAGCCTGGCCATCCACCTGTAGTGGCGCAGTACTCATCGCTACGACCTGGCCAGCGCCCTCGGTATCGCGGGCACGCTGCGCCGTCTCGTTCGGCGTCGGGAAGTTTCCGGACGTCGGACCGGACAGCAAGAAGTCCGCGTGGGCATCCTGTTCGACGGCATCGGCAACCGAGGCTTTCATCGTCGCACCCAACATGCCGATCGAGGTCACCAGCGCCACGCCAAGCATGAGAGCGAACGCGGTAGCCGCGGTTCGGCGCGGGTTACGCGCCGAATTCGTCGACGCCAGCTTGCCCACCGCACCAAAGGGCGCGCCAACCACGCGGCCGATCCCCGGAACGATAGGCAGGGAGATGGCCGGGCCGGCAAGGAAGAAACCAAGGATTAGGTTGAGCGCACCGAGGCCCACGAGGGAGGCGCGGATGCCTGTGGAGGCATCAACAAACACTCCGACAAGCGCGAAGATGATGCCTACAACCAGCAGCAACCCGCCCAGCACGCTGCGCACGAGCAACGAAGAACCAGCCGCAGACTCGGTGGTGCGCATGGCCTCCACGGGTTTCACCGCACCCGCCCGGCGCGCCGGCGCCCACGCGGAAATGATGGTGACCACGGCACCCAAAAGCAACGGCACGACGACTGCGCTAACGCTCAGGCCCAGACCGCCGCCCATGGGCATGTCCTTGGCTTCAAAAACTGCCTTGATGAGTGCCACCAGGCCCATGCCGGCGATCACGCCCACGGCAGAGCCCACAAGGCCCACGATGAAGGCCTCTGCGACCACCGAGCGCGTAATCTGCCCACGGGAGGCGCCGAGTGCACGCAGGAGTGCGAACTCCTTGGTGCGCTGAGCCACGATCATCGAGAAGGTATTCGCAATGATAAACGTGCCCACCAACAGCGCGATGAGGCCGAAAGCGATAAGGAAGTAGTTGACGAATTTCAGGGCAGAGGAAATCTGATCCGAAAGCTCATCGGCCAGCTTCTGCCCGGATTCCGCCTTGACCTCGAAGGTTTCATTGAGGTGCTCCACGAGGGCATCGGCGTCGACGCCCTCGGCCGCCGCGACCTTCAACTGGGCAGAATTGCCATAGCGCTCGACGAAGGCCTCGTGGCCCATGAGCAAGGTCAGGCTGGGGCCTTGGTCCACCGCAGGCTTGACGACGCCCACGACCTTCACCTCATCACGCTGGTCCGGGTGGACCACGAGGAGAGTATCGCCGACGTGGATACCGAACTCTTCAGCGGCGGAATCATTAATGAGGACTTCGCCGGTCCCGTTCGGCTCAGAGCCGTCGACAAGCGTGGCGGGCTCACCGACGGACTGCTCCTCCGGGTAGTAGGGCTGCACGCTGGAGGTGCCCCCACCGGTTTGAAAGGCCTCGGCGTCCTTGTTTGCCACCACGACCGTCTGGCTGCTTTGCATATTCACCGCGCGCACATCGGGGTCGGCGGCGATGTCATCGCGCATCTTCTGATCGAGGTTGGGGCCGCCCTCCTTCTGGCTCACGGCCGCATCCACGCCCGTAAACGCGGTAGATACCGCGGAGTCGAAGGTGCTCGAGAGCGAATTGGTGAACATGAAGGAACCCGAGATGAACGCGGTGCCGAGCACCACCGCCAGCAGGGTCAGGGCAAGACGCAGCTTATGAGCGAGAATGTTGCGCACGGACACCGTGCGCATGGTGTTCTTTGTGGCCATGTTCTAGCCCTCGATTTCTGCCATCACGGCGTGGATGGACTCCATGGTTGGGTTGGTGAGTTCATTCACGAGGCGCCCATCAGCAAGGAAAACCACGCGGTCTGCGTAAGAGGCTGCCTTGGCATCGTGCGTGACGATAACGACGGTCTGACCATCCTTGTCCACGGCGGTGCGCAAAATGTCGAGCACCTCGGCGGAGGAGTTCGAATCCAGGTTGCCGGTCGGCTCATCGCCGAAGATGATCTCGGGGCGCGAAACCAGGGCCCGCGCGCAGGCCACGCGCTGTTGCTGGCCGCCGGAGAGCTCTGCTGGGCGGTGATTCAAGCGCTCGGACAAGCCTAGGCGGGAAGTGACCTCATCGAACCACTCTTTATCCACCTTGTTGCCAGCGATATCGGTGGGCAGCGAGATGTTTTCTGCCGCAGTCAGCGTGGGCACCAGGTTGAAGGACTGAAAGATGAAGCCCAGTCGGTCGCGGCGCAGGGCCGTAATATCCTTGTCACTGAGCTGCGACATATCGGTGTCACCGATGAAGGCCGAACCGGACGTCGCCGAATCGAGCCCCGCCATGGTGTGCATGAGGGTGGATTTGCCGGAGCCCGACGGGCCCATGATGGCGGTGAAGGTGTTGCGCGCGAACTCAACGTCGACGTGGTCCAACGCGGTGACTGCGGTGTCTCCCTGACCGTATTGTTTGAACAGGTCAACGGCGCGAGCCGCAGCAGTCATCGTTGGGGTGGTCATGGACGTGTTCTCCTTATAGATGGGGAAAGTAACGTCACTACCCTATCTTGCCTCGGGTTAAATGTGTGACGCGTGTGGTCTAAAATATGCCCCATGCGCGCATCTCTTTCCGCTCTGGAACATTATGACCGCTGTGCCGAAGCAGCCGCGGCTCAGATCATGCGCCACTACTCCACCAGTTTTTCCCTGGCCACGCGACTTCTTTCACCCCGGGTGCGGGTGGATATCCGCAATTTATATGCCATGGTGCGCACGGCCGATGAGATCGTCGACGCGGGACTCGATCCCCTCGACGCGGCCGCGCTTCTCGACGCCTACGAAACCACCGTCCGCAACGCCCCCTCCCAACGTTTTCACGCCGACCCGGTCGTGCACGCCTACGCGCTGTCCGCGCGGCGCTGCGGGTTCCAGGACGAACACATTGCAGAGTTCTTTGCCTCCATGCGTTGTGACCTCACGCGCACCTCCCACACAGCGGAGTCTTTTAAGGCCTATGTTCGGGGCTCTGCAGAAGTCATTGGGCTGCTATGCCTGGATACTTTTTATGCCGGTGCACCTCGGCCTGACGGCGTCGAAGAAGGAGCGGAGCGCCTGGGTGCCGCGTTTCAGAAGATCAACTTTTTGCGGGACCTGCACGAAGACTCTACTGAGCTGGGCCGCGCTTATTTTCCTACGCTGCGTGAGCCAGACAAACTCGATGAGGAAACGAAGGCCGCGATCATTTCTGATATCCGCGAAGACTTAGCCCATGCCCGCACGGCCATGGACCTGCTTCCCCTTGGCTCCAGGGTGGGGGTAGCCGCAGCGGCGGCTCTTTTCACGGAGCTTACGGATCTCCTCGAGGCCACTCCTGCGCATGAGATCATGACTACCCGCGTCAGTGTGCCCGCTGCGCGGAAAGCTGTCCTCATCAGCCGCGCTGCAGCGCACGCGGCACGGAATAAAGGTTAAAGAACATGAGCAAACATGTTGTTGTCATCGGCGCTGGTATTGCAGGCCTAGCCTCCGCTGCCTTGCTGTTGCGGGAGGGGATGCGGGTGACGGTCGTCGACAAGCAACGCAGCGTTGGTGGACGCGCGGGAAGCCTGGCCGTGGATGGCTTCCGCTTCGATACCGGCCCCTCGTGGTACCTCATGCCGGAGGCCTTCGATGAGTTTTTCCGCGCCTGCGGCACCAGTACCGAGCGCGAGCTGGACCTAGTGGACCTCTCCCCTGCCTACCGTGTTATCAACGAAGACGGCGCGGCCCTCGATATAGAAACGGGCGTGGATAACGTAGCAGAGCTTTTTGAATCCTTGGAGCCGGGCGCTGGCGACAAGGTGCGCGCGTATCTCTCCCGGGCCTCCGACGTATACGCCATTGCCCTGCGCAACTTCTTATACACCACCTTCTCCCGCCCCACGCAGCTTCTCAACAAAGACGTCCTCACCCGACTGGGCACGCTCGCGCTGCTGCTGACTCGCTCACTAGATACGCTGGTGGCCGCCCAGTTTAAGGATTACCGCCTGCGCCAGGTCCTGACTTACCCCGCGGTGTTTCTCTCCACCGAACCACAGGCCGCGCCGGCACTGTATTCCTTGATGAGCCACACGGACTTGGTGGAGGGCGTGCGCTACCCCTTAGGAGGCTTCGCGGCTGTTGTCGACGCTATCGCGAGGCAAGCAGCCGGCGCCACCTTCGAGCTTGGCACAGCGGTGGTAGCAATCAACCACGCGCACGGGCGCGCGACGGGCGTCACGCTTGACGACGGCCGCATGATCCCCGGCGACGCCATCGTCTCCGCCGCAGACCTGCACCACACAGAAACCGCTCTGCTTCCCACGGACCTGCAAACATACCCGGAACGCTACTTTGCCCACCGTGACCCTGGCCTAGGCACCGTTTTAGTCTTCCTCGGTGTGAAGGGTGCCCTTCCGCAGCTGGCACACCATACGCTGCTATTCAGCACAGACTGGACCCCCGATTTTAGGGCCGTCTACCACGGCCCTGAGCCGTTGCGGCCGTTGGGTTCCTCGGAGTCGATCTATGTTTCAAAAACCTCTGCCACCGATTCCAGTGTGGCTCCGGAAGGCTACGAGAATCTCTTCATCCTCATTCCCGTTCCGGCAGAAGAATCCTACGGCCATGGCGATGCCTACGGCGCTGCGGAATCTCCCCGCGTTAGCGCCATCGCCCGTGCTGCCGTGGCGCAGCTGGGGTCCTGGATGGGGATTGAGGATCTGGAGGAGAGGGTCGTCGTCAAGCGCACGCTCGGCCCCGCCGACTTTGCCGAGCAGTACAATTCCTGGTCCGGCGGCGCCGTAGGCCCTGCCCATACGCTGCGCCAGTCCGCATTCTTCCGGGGCCGGAACCAATCCCGTAAGCTGCCCAACCTGTACTACGCCGGTGGCACCACGGTCCCGGGCGTGGGCGTGCCCATGTGCCTGATTTCGGCCCACAACGTCCTCACGCGGATGCGTGAACAGTACTAAGCATCGAGCTCAAGGGATGCAGGCTTACCGTTGCGTCTTACCTTCACTGTTACGGGGTGACCGCCAAAAAGATAGCCATCATCAAACTCGACGCTGAGGTTGCCACGTTGAGGAACCTCAACGGCAACGGGAGTGAGTTTGGCGTATACGTCGCTGGTAGTAAGTTCCGGCGCCGGGACACTGTTGCCCTCGGACACGGCGACGTCGTGGCGCCAACGGTTGGCGGCTCGGAGGGCCTTTGCAGCAGCAAAGCGCTTGGCCTCCTCGAGGAACTCGGAGCTGAGCACCTTGTTGATCACAGAGAGCGGTGCCTTGAATTTTCGCTTGAGATTCGTACTCTCCGCGAGAAGAAGCTCCTCCCCTTCATACACGATGCTGATATCAATTCCGAGTTCTTCTGCTCTACCTTCGAATGTATCTGTACAGCGGTCGAGCACCAACGGACCGAATGTGGAATCAAGCTCTACCGGAACGTCAACCCGGGCAAGAAGCTGCTCCATGGCTGCATCGGCTACATCTGGAAGAATCTCCCAGATATCGACATAGTGCTCTTTGCTCCTCTCGTGGAAGTGGTGGCTACCCCGAGCATGAAACACCCTGAAAGGCTCAAGTTCTGTAATTTCACGCGGATCCCACAGCGTTTTTCCTGCGACTGTCTGGAAGAGCTGCGGATAGCGCACTGCGATGTCGCCAGTAATCAGCTCGCCTTCCGGCAACAGCTTTAAAGCAACTCCAGGCAAGCTCATGAGCTGAATGTGCGTTTTGTCCTCAGCATAAGGATCATCACTCACCGATTTCTTCGGCGCGGCTGCCACGACGAAGAGAAACTCAGTTTCTTCGAAGCTCAGTATCGTTTTAACAACGTCATGGTCCGAAAATTCACGGTAGAGGGAAAGCATGTCGCAATAGTACATCTGCGAAAAGGCCGTGCAGCGCTGCATAGCGTAGTCTGAGGAGGTTGACGTCGAGTGGAAAGGCGAAGCGATGGCAGAAACTATTGAACAGGCCAGCGAGACCGTAGAGGCATGGCTGAAGCAAGAAGACGCTATTGATCCTAAAAAGGCCCCTCGCCTCCAGGAACTCTTAGCTCGCGTTCCCCGTCAAGAGCTCATCGCGATTGTAGAGCGCCAGAATGCGCTCCGCGCTGCGCTAGCCCTCCGCCTGCTGCCACGGGAAAAGTCCATCGCGGTCTTTGATGCGCTCGATGCAAAGCACCAGGCGGACATCATTGATGAGCTGGGGAATGCCGATGTCTATGAATTCTTCGACGAGCTGGATCCCGAAGACCGCGTGGCACTGTTGGACGAGCTTCCTGCGGAAATCGCCGATCGCCTCCTCCGCTCGCTGACTCAGACACAGCGCGATGTGACCGGAGTGATTCTCGGCTACACGAAGGGATCCGTCGGCCGCCGTATGTCGCCGGAGGTGCCCAATATCCACCCGGAAATGAGCATGGAAGATGCCTTGCGGGCCCTCCGCGACAACGCCGATGAGCTGGAGACCATCTATACCGTTCCTGTAACGCGAAAGGACCGGCGTCTGGTGGGTGTTGTCAGCCTGCGCGAGCTCTTCACAGCTGAGCGCGGCATTCTCATTGAGGACATCATGAACGAGCCGGTGTATGCATACGCGACTGCCGACGCCGAGGAGACCGTCCGCTGGTTCTTGCCTCTCGACATGTTGGCGCTGCCGATTGTGGATGATTCACACCGGCTAGTCGGATTGCTCACCTGGGACGATGCGACCGACATTATGGAAGAGGCGGACAGCGAGGACTCAGCTCGTTCCGGTGGTACGGAAGCGCTCCAGCAGCCGTACTTGTCGACGCCCCTTCTCAAGCTCGTCCGCTCCCGCATTCTCTGGCTGCTCGTTCTCGCCGTATCGGCTCTGTTGACCGTGCGGGTCCTCGATTCTTTCGAAGACACACTGGCCAAAGCGGTAGTGCTTTCTCTGTTCATTCCCCTCCTCACAGGTACCGGCGGTAATACCGGAAACCAGGCAGCTACTACTGTGACTCGTGCCCTCGCGCTTGGCGACGTCCGCACGCGCGACCTCCTATCAGTCATGTGGCGGGAATTGCGCGTCGGAATGTTGCTCGGCGCTGTTTTGGGGCTGGCTGGGCTCATCTTGGCGACGGCCATCTACGGCCTCGATATTGGCATCGTCATCGGTTCGACTCTGCTTCTCATTTGCTCGATGTCCGCGACTGTTGGCGGTCTGATGCCCATTGTGGCTAAGACTGTTGGCGCGGACCCTGCGGTCTTCTCTAACCCATTCATTTCCACCTTCTGTGATGCAACGGGCTTGATCGTCTACTTCTTCATTGCAAAGACCGTCCTGGGCATCTAACAGACAAAAGCGGTCAGCCTTGGAGAAGGCCCACTCAACCCTCGCTACACTGCCACACCCCTCGCCGACTGCCTGTCAATGCTCGTGAGGACGTCAAGCCGTGTCCTACAGAATGGCTTGCCCTTAACAGACACGCATCCCAACCAACCAAGACGCCGGCTTAGGGCCCTTTCCGTGCCCCGGGCGTCCTTGTAGCGGCAATCTGAAGTGCCCCGAGTTTTGTTCCTAGGCA
>NZ_KV811669.1:0-201 GCF_001813175.1 Corynebacterium sp. HMSC069E04
CGCATGGTCTTCGTGCGGGCACGCTTGCCGGTGCCGTACTGCTTAAGCCAGGAATAAAGTGAGGAACGATTGACTCCAAGCTCTGCTGAAGCCGCGTGAAGTGAAAGGTCCTCATTGTTTTCGTAGAGGGCCACAGCATCACGTTTGAACTGTTCGGAGTACCTAGGCATGGTGGTAGATTACCTTTCTTCCCAACCCAAC
>NZ_KV811670.1:0-602 GCF_001813175.1 Corynebacterium sp. HMSC069E04
TACGCACCCCGAAACCGGAAGAGCCCCTTTTCGGTGCCTTGGTGATCGTTGCAACCGTGGCTTGCAACATGATGCGGGTGAAGATCGTCGTGAGTGACGACGACGTAGCGGTTTCCATCCTGGATATATTCACGAAGAGGATTCCACTCAGTGATATCACCGGGGCAAGCATCGGTCCCGAGACTGGGCTCAAGGAAGGTGCGGGACCGCGTGTTGTCGACGGAGCACCGGCCTACATCGTTTCTGGGCCGACCGTGCGTATCGAGCAGGGCAGAAGCTCTCTTATCGCCTCGGCTAAGAATCCGGAGGAAGTGGTCGCGGATATCGAGGTGCGCTTGCGCTAGTTCTATATCCCCAGACCTAGAACCCGCAACCTCCAAGTGAGTGGCTCGGTGCCGCGAAGCGCTGGGCGACGCCCACCTGCAGGTTGCGGGTTTCAGGTCTGGGGGAATGCCGAGAGCGAAAGGCTTTCCCGCACTCGTGGCATCGTTGAAAATGAGGGCCGGGTTGCGGCCCGATGGGAGAGGGTTGTGGGCATGAAAAAGTGCCCCTGACACAAAGTGCCCCTGACAGTGTCTGGTTCGGAGACATCGTTCCGCATG
>NZ_KV811671.1:0-23325 GCF_001813175.1 Corynebacterium sp. HMSC069E04
GACCGGAACGATGTCTCGAGACTTCACACTCTGCCCTGGCACGGACCTGGATCTGCGCTTGCCGCTGACCCACGAGTTCCGCTCCGCCAACCTAGCCCCTGATGACTTGGACCAGCAGCTACACACGACGGAGATTAAGGACTAACCCCAGACCGGTTGTTCGTTGAGGATATCCTCGACGCGCTTGGCTTTAGGGATGGATGGGAAATACATCGGCTTCTCGTATCCGTGGAGTGCCAGCGAAATCCCGCCGCGACGGCGGCGCGCACCGCGGATATCGGTGAGCGGGATCGAATCAACGCGTTTGCCTTCGCGAGCGATGACGCGCAGGTTGGTCACGATAAAGCGCTTACGACGGGCCTTGACGAGGGGAACGATGAAGCGCCAGGCAGCAAGCAGGGCCCATAGAGCTACTAAGCCATTGCGAAGCGCCAGGTCCATGCCGTTATAGTCGCACCAGCCGATGGCAATCCAGCACACCCCGGTAATCACGACGAGCTCTAGAAAAGGAAAGAGCAGCGTCCGAAATGGGGCGGTCATGTCCGCGCGCACTACCTCGCCGCGGCCCATCTGCATGAGGTTCATGGGGCTCATGGTACCTGCCTGCTCCCGCCGTCCAGGCAAGAGGACGTCACGTCCTAGGCCTTGCAGGCCCAGCCAAGGCTTCGCACATGGCATTTCCTAAAAGGCGTCAGTCAAAAGGCGTCTTTGCCCCTGAAAACGCCATGTGGAGGCGTCCAAAAGGTGTCTTTGCCCCCAAAGACGCCTTTTGACTGATGCCTTCTGACAGACGCCTTTTGAATAGCGCCATGTGTCGAGCACGGCGTCTTCTATGGGGCCTCGCCGGTCGACGCTTAGACGCCACGCAGCGCGGGCGACTAATTATCAGCCGGGCGAAGGTGGATGACATCACCCGCGGAGTAATACTCGCCGCCAACGTTGATGCGGCCATCATCGGCCACGCCCTCGACGGTGCCGATGACGTCGCCGGCCGGGGCTTCGAGGCGAACTTCCTGCCCGATGGAAGAACACACCTTACGGTAATCAGCCATAAGCTGTGGGTCCTGCTGCTCCCACTGGGTGATGCGGCGACGCAGGTTCTTCAGCACGGTAATCGCCAGCTGCGTGCGGTCGGTATCAAGGCCTTCGAGCGCGAGCGATGTCGCGGCCTCGATGGGCAGTTCCTCGCGGGTCAGGGTGACGTTGATGCCCATGCCCACGACCACGCGGGCTGAAGGCGGGTTCGCAGACTGAGTCTTGGGGGCGATTTCAGCTTTACTGACCTCGGCTTTGTTGATCTCTGCCTTATTAATCTCTGCCTTGTTGATCTCGGCTTTGTTCACCTCGGCCTTGTTGATTTCAGCCTTGGAAACTTCCGTCTTCGGAGCAGATTTGAAGGCCTCGCCCACTGGACCAGCCTCGGCGAGGATGCCGCACAGCTTCTTACCATCGATGTGCACGTCATTCGGCCACTTGAGTACCGCACCCTCTACGGAATCAGTCACGGCCAAGCCGGCAGCTAGCGGCAAAGTACCGAGGTGATCCAGCGAATCCGGAAGGATGAGAACGGAAAAGATGAGCTGCGAACCAGCCGGGCTCACCCACTGACGGCCCAATCGGCCCTTACCGGCAACCTGCTCATTGGCCAGCAAAACGGTGCCATCAGCCACCTTGTCGGCCTGCATGAGATCGGTGTTGGTGGAGCCAGTGGACTCGGTGTAATCGATAACAGCGAAGTCTTCGCTCAGCGCCTCGCGGATTCGGTCCATATCAAGTGCAGTCATGCACCCTAGGTTACCCGCCGGATCACTGCCGCCTCGAAGTAACTAAAAGTAATCCGGATTGGCCAGAATTGTGCGGGCAGTAGCATCGTCAAGACAGGTAGTCAGCACAGCCTGCGGCAACGCATGGGTGACCTGCTCAGGCGTGACGGTGATCTGCCGCGTATCTGCCAGGAAAGAAACAGTATCCCCGATCAACTTGTCGTAATCAGCGCGGTCTTGTGCCCCAAGGCTGTCCGGCTTCCCTTCAGTCACCAGCACATAGCGAGTTGCTGGGGTAACCCATTCACAAACCCACTCGCCGTACTCTTGCAATTCCGAATCCGAGACATCCAGGCCCATCCCCTTCATGCTGGCACGCATGGTGGAGCGATTCACGTGGCCATTGTCCACCAACTGCGAGCGGACGTCAGACGCGTCGACAGTATCGGCAAAAATAGCGCGGAACACGGTATCGCGCTGCGTCTCTGCAGCCGAAGTCGTCGGCGATGTCGCGGACTCCTTCGAGGGCATCGTCGGGGAAGGCTCTTCCGAAGAAGATTTGGTAGTGGAGGTCAATGACTCCGTCGTAGTCTCCGAAGGCGCTGAAGACGCATCAGCAGTCCCAGTAGAAACGGTTGTCAGTGGCGCAAAGGACTCCGCGGATTCCGTACTGGAGCAACCGACCAAGAGCAGCGCGAGGAATGGAGCGAACTTCTTCATAACAAATTCCAGCCTAATGCACGCACCGCCAGGTGCTAGTGTGAATCCATGGCAAAGGTCACTTTTGAGAACGTCGGCATCACCTATCCCCGTGCCGAGAAGCCCACGGTCAAAGACCTCAATCTCGAGATTGCGGACGGCGAGTTTCTAGTCCTCGTCGGCCCGTCCGGCTGCGGTAAGTCCACCACCCTGCGCGCCCTCGCGGGGCTGGAGCCGGTCTCCAGCGGCCGCATCCTTATTGACGGCAAAGACGTCACGGGCCTTGAGCCAGGCGATCGCGATATCGCCATGGTCTTCCAGAACTACGCGCTCTACCCGCACCTCACCGTTGCCCAGAACATGGGCTTCGCCCTCAAGCTGGCCAAGATGCCCAAGGCTGAAATCAAAGCCAAAGTAGAAGAAGCAGCGAAGACCCTTGGGCTGACGGAGTACCTGCAGCGCAAGCCCAAAGACCTCTCCGGTGGTCAGCGTCAGCGCGTGGCCATGGGCCGCGCCATCGTGCGCGAGCCGAAGGCCTTCCTCATGGATGAGCCCCTGTCTAACCTCGACGCTAAGCTGCGCGTGCAAACCCGCGCGGAGCTGGCCAGCCTCCAACAGCGTCTCGGCACCACCACTGTCTACGTCACCCACGACCAGGTGGAGGCCATGACCATGGGTGACCGCGTGGCCGTGCTCAAGGACGGTGTTCTGCAGCAAGTCGCGCCACCGCGCGAGCTCTACGACGCTCCCGCTAACGAATTCGTCGCCGGTTTCATCGGTTCCCCCGCGATGAACATCTTCGACTACAACGGCGGACGCGTCGGCGTTCGCCCGGAAAAAATGTTCATCAATAAGGGGCCGATTGGCTTCCAAGGCACGGTGGAGTTCGTGGAAGAGCTGGGCTCTGAGTCCTTCGTCTACGTCATGGTGGGCGAGCAGCGCTTCGTCGCCCGCGCGAGCGACAACGTTCCGCAGCGTGGTGAGAACGTCGTGCTGACCTTTAACCCCCGCGAGGCTCACCGCTTCGATCCGGAGACCGGCCAGCGTATTGAGGCTTAAGAAACACCACGGACAGGGGTGATTTCACCCCCGTTTGAAGTGAATTAAAAGCCAAAACCACGTGCAGTGTGGGGATGATCCCCTATTTTGTAGTCATCAGAAGTTTTCCGAAAGGTGAATATTCAATGAAGAAGCCCTTCCTCCCCAGCTCGCTGCGTTCTGTCCGCCGCGGCGTTGTCGTCACCACCGCTGCACTCGCACTGACCTTGGCGGGTTGCTCCTCGAGCGACGAGGGATCGTCGTCAAGCACTGGCTCCGATGCCTCCTCGACTGATGGTGACGGCCGCGGCCCCATCACCTTCGCCATGGGCAAAAACGATACCGACAAGATCACGCCCATCATCGAGGCATGGAACGCCGAGCACCCAGATGAGAAGGTCGAGCTCAAGGAGCTCGCCGGCGAGGCCGACGCTCAGCGCGAGACCCTCGTGCAGTCCCTGCAGGCGGGCAACTCCGACTACGACGTCATGGCGCTGGACGTGGTCTGGACCGCGGACTTCGCCGCTAACCAGTGGCTGGCACCGCTAACCGGTGACCTTGAGGTGGACACCTCCGGACTGCTGGAGCCCACCGTGGAGTCCGCCACCTACAACGACACCCTCTACGCGCTGCCGCAGAACACCAACGGCCAGCTGCTCTTCCGCAACACTGAGTTGGCGGACAAGGCTCCGGAGAAGTTCGCAGACATCGCTTCTGCCTGCGAGGCTCTCAAGGATGATGCTTCCTGCCTGACCACGCAGCTCAAGCAGTACGAGGGCCTCACCGTCAACACCGCCGGCTTCATCGAGGGCTGGGGCGGCTCCATCTTGGATGATGAGGGCAACATCGCTGTTGACTCCGACGAGGCCAAGGAAGGCCTGCAGGCGCTTGTCGACGCCTACGAAGACGGCACCATCTCCAAGGACTCCACCGCCACAACGGAGGAGGAGACCAACCTCGCTTTCACTGAGGGCAAGACCGCTTTTGCCATCAACTGGCCGTACATGTACACCAATGCCGAAGAGGCTGGCGTGAAGTTTGAAGTCCAGCCGCTGGTGGGCAAGGACGGAGTCGGTGTCTCCACCCTCGGTGGCTACAACAACGGCATCAACATCAACTCCGAGCACAAGGCTACGGCCCTGGACTTCATGAAGTTCATCATCAACGAGGAGAACCAGAAGTCCTTCGCTGAGGCTTCCTTCCCGCCGGTGCTGGCCTCCATCTACGACGATGAGTCCCTCGTCGAGGAGTTCCCGTACCTTCCGGCTCTGAAGGAATCCCTGGAGAACGCCGCGCCGCGTCCGGTCTCCCCGTTCTACACCGCCATCTCCAAGGCCGTGCAGGATAACGCCTACGCGGCTCTGACCGCTGACAAGTCCGTCGATGACGCTACGAAGGACATGAAGGCCGCCATCGAGGCAGCCTCCCAGGGTTAATCTTCCCAGCGTGAAATGGGGGCGCGAGTAAGTCCACGTGACTTGCCCGCGCCTCCTTCTTTGATCTGGATTTAAACCAATGGGCATCAAGGTGCTCGCGCGCAGAGGATGTCCAGAGGATGTCTACGCCACCCGCTATGATTTTCCCCAACCCCCGATAACCCCCTCCCCTATAAATCAGAAAGGCAGGCACCGCATGGCTGGAGCACCGCCTACCGCGCAGCCCCGCAGACAGTATCTGCGCGTTGCTGCGCTCATCGCGCCGGCGCTGATAGCGCTGGCCGTGGTCATCGGCTATCCCATCGTGCGCGCTGTGATGTTGTCCTTCCAGGGCAACAAGCGGCTTAACCCGACCACGGGTGTATTCGAGGAAGGCGCATTCGCAGGCCTCGAGAACTACCTGTACTGGATCACTAATCGCTGCATGTCTGCCACCGGCCAGGCCAGCACGTGCCCGGATGGCGTCATCGCTACTGATTTCTGGCCGGCACTTAAGATCACGCTCTTTTTCACCGTGGTCACGGTGACCCTGGAAACGATTTTGGGCATGTTCATGGCGCTGGTGATGAACGGCGAATACCGCGGTCGCGGCCTCGTGCGCGCGGCGGTGCTGGTTCCCTGGGCCATTCCCACCGCAGTCACCGCGAAGCTATGGCAGTTCATGTTTGCACCGGATGGCATCGTTAACGCGCTCATCGGCTCGCGCATCGCATGGACCACGGACCCGTTCTATGCCCGCCTCGCGGTGATTATCGCTGATGTGTGGAAGACCGCCCCGTTCATGGCACTGCTCATCCTGGCAGGCCTGCAGATGATTCCGCGCGATGTCTATGACGCAGCACGCGTGGACGGCGCCTCGCGTATCCAAACCTTCTTCACCATCACCCTGCCACTGGTGCGGCCAGCACTCATGGTGGCCATCCTCTTCCGCACGCTGGATGCGCTGCGTATGTACGACCTGCCGGTCATCATGATCTCCGCTTCCTCCAACGCGCCGACGGCCACCATTTCCCAGCTGGTGGTGGAAGACATGCGCCAGGGCCACTTCAACTCAGCCTCCGCGCTGTCCACACTCATCTTCCTGCTTATCTTCACCGTCGCGTTCATCCTCGTCCGCTTCCTCGGCGCTGATATCTCCGGTACTGCTCGCCAGAAGAAGGAGAAGAAGTCATGAAAAAGCTTGGCCACTACCTCGGCATCCTCTTCATCATGTTCTGGGGGCTCGCGCCCTTCTACTGGATGGTTGTCACCGCCTTGCGGCACAAGTCCCATACCTTCGACACCACCCCGTGGCCCACGCACGTGACCTTGGACAACTTCCGGGATGCACTGGCAACAGACAAGGGCAATGACTTCCTCAACGCACTGGGGAACTCTTTGCTTATCTCCCTAGCCACGACCGCTGTCGCAGTCCTCATCGGCGTGTTCACCGCCTATGCGCTAGCTCGCTACGACTTCCCTGGAAAAGGTATCGTCACCGGCATCATCCTGGCCGCCTCGATGTTCCCGGCCATCGCGTTGGTGACCCCGCTCTTCCAGCTCTTTGGCAACCTCGAGTGGATTGGCACCTACCGCGCGATGATCATTCCGAATATCTCCTTCGCGCTGCCCCTGACTGTCTACACACTGCTGAGCTTCTTCCGTCAGCTGCCCTGGGAGCTGGAGGAAGCTGCCCGCGTGGACGGCGCTTCCCGCGGTCAGGCTTTCCGCCTCGTGCTCCTGCCCCTGGCCGCGCCCGCGCTGTTTACCACCGCCATCATCGCTTTCATCACAACGTGGAACGAGTTCATGCTGGCCAAGCAGCTATCCACCACTGCTACTGAGCCGGTGACCGTGGCTATCGCGCGTTTCTCGGGCCCCTCGGCCTTCGAGTACCCCTATGCCGCCACCATGGCCGCGGGCGCGCTGGTAACGGTTCCGCTCATCATCATGGTGCTCATCTTCCAGCACCGCATCGTCGCCGGCCTCACCGCCGGAGGTGTCAAGGCTTAATGCGCCGTGAACTGCTATGGGACACCGCGCTGGGATTCGTTGGCTTCTTTGCCTTCCTAGCGCTGGTGCAAGCAGTCCTCAATCTTTTTCACCCCTCCCCCGCCATCTGGCCGGGGCTCCTGGCGGGCGCGCTGTGCCTGGCGGAGTTTCTGCTGTGGCGGGCCAAACGGAAGGATCTCCGATGACCTGGCACAATAACGCCATTTTCTACCAGGCCCTCGTGGGCTCGTACAAGGACACCCACGGCGAAGGCGTTGGCACGCTACGTGGAGTTATTGAGAAGCTAGATTACCTCAAGTGGCTCGGAGTGGACTGCCTGTGGCTCTCCCCCTTCTATACCTCCCCGCTGCGCGATGACGGCTATGACATCGCCGACTACTACTCCATTCACCCTGACTACGGCACGATGGAAGACTTTGACGAGCTCGTCACCGAACTTCACGCTCGTGGCATGCGCCTCATGACGGATTTGGCTTTCAACCACACCTCTACCGATCATCCGTGGTTCCAGGCCTCCCGCACCGATCCGGAAGGCCCTTACGGCGACTATTACGTGTGGGGCGATGATCCCCTGCGCTACCCCGAGATCCGCATTATCTTCACCGATACGGAAACCTCGAATTGGGCATGGGACCCGGAGCGCAAGCAGTACTACTTCCACCGATTCTACTCACACCAGCCGGACCTAAACTACGACAACCCGAAGGTCCACGAGGAAGTATTCAAGATTCTTTCCTTCTGGCTAGATAAGGGCGTGGACGGCTTCCGCCTCGATGCCATCGCCTACCTGTACGAGCGTGATGGGGTGGGCGGCGAGTCTCTGCCGGAGACGGTCGAGTTTGTGGAGAAGGTCCGCGCCTTCATCGACGAGAATTACCCCGAGGCCATCATGATCGCGGAGGCTAACCAGCCGCCCGAAGAAACCATGGAGTTTTATGGCACGGGCAATCGCTTCCACATGGTGTTCAACTTCCCAGTGATGCCGCGGCTTTACCAAGCCCTCGCGCTGGGGGACGCCACACCGGTCTACGACATCATGGCGGAGCTTCCGGAGCTTCCCCAGGGTTGTCAGTGGGGCACCTTCCTGCGCAACCACGACGAGCTGACCCTAGAAATGGTCGACGAGGACCAGCGCGCCATCATGTACGAGCACTACCTGCCGGATGAGCAGATGCGCGCCCACGTGGGCATCGCGCGGCGCCTCGCGCCGCTGTTGGGCAATGATTACCGCAAGATTGAGCTTTTTTATTCACTTCTCATGACTCTGCCGGGTGCGCCCTTCCTGTATTACGGCGATGAGATTGGTATGAACGATGCCCCCGAATTGCCCGACCGCGATGCCGTGCGCACGCCCATGCAATGGGAGCCCGGTGAGGGCGCAGGTTTCACTACATCCGCTCACCCGCGCCGTCCCATCGTCGGCGGCGTAGGGGTCTCAGTGAAAGAGCAGCTTGCCGACGATTCCTCTCTCCTCCACCGCCTCCGCGGTCTAATCCAGCAGCGTAAGGCACATCCGGAACTCGGCACCACACCGTTCGAAGCCGTGGAAACCGGTCAGACGGGCGTTCTGGGATTCCAGCGCGGTGAGTTGTTGTGCCTGCACAACTTCACGGATCAGACCGTCGACCTAGGCCCTGTGGAGCTCGGGCCCTATGGCTACGCCTGGCTGCCCATTGAGGCTTAAAAGGCGCTCGTTTCTCACCTCATATTTCGCGCTAGGTTAACTGAAAGTTAACTCGCCGTGAACGAAAGCTAGCTTTTAGAGAACTTTACCTATATAGTTGGTTTAACCCCATGATGCGGACGGCCGCATCATTACGACAAGAAATAGAGAGGTGAGCCAAATGAATACCCTGACCGGATTCCTTTCCGCCATCACTAACGAATTCAAGAGCGCCACCGGAATCAACCTTGACACGGTGCACCCGGCGCCGCTGGTATCGCAGATCGCCGAAGATCTGCACAAGCACGGCCTCGTCCCAGCCACCCGCACCGACATCGAAGAGTCTTACGCGGCGCTGACCAACTCCTTTCCCAGCGAAGAGGATCTCACAGAGGTTGAACTCTTCCTTTACAACCTCGGCTGGCTAGCCGACGCTCCAGATAAAGCCGCTTAATCCACATCACAACTAGCCCCTCTTGTGCCCTGCCACAAGAGGGGCTATAGTTTCACATATCGGCTATCAGGCCTGTTACTCGCAAGAGGCAAGAACCTGAAGCGGAATCCCCCTTTAACGAAAGGGACTTCAGCTTCATTGCTCTCGCGAGTCTTTTTCGTTTTGGGACTTTTCGAAAGCCTAAGAACGAAAGTGAGGACATCATGACCGCCCCGGTACGTGATTATCCAAAGCTTGCCCACGACATCATCACTCTGGTCGGCGGGCCATCTAACATCACAGGAATTGCTCGGTGCGCCACTCGCCTGCGCCTCGTCCTGAAGAGCACTCCCGAAGACGCCCACACCAAGATTGAAAATCTGCCCGGCGTCATCACAACCGTCGAGAAGGGAGGGCAGTTCCAAATCGTCATCGGCAACCGCGTGGGAGAGGTCTACGAAGCTGCCATTGATCAGCTAGGAATCGATCCTAATGAACAGCAGATTGATGACGAGGACAATAAACCCACCCTCATGAACCGCATCATCGCTATGATGTCGGCGGTTTTTGCCCCCTTCATTTACGTACTCGCCGCAGCGGGCCTTGTCCAAGGTGCGCTCATCCTCATCACTGCCGCCTGGCCGGAGTTTGGTGAGACAGGTACATACGAGATTTTCTCGCTCATGAGCTGGGCGCCTTTTACTTTCCTCCCCATCCTCATCGCGATCACCGCCTCGCAATTCTTCAAGACCAACACATTCATCTCTGTCGCCGCCGTTGGCGCTCTCGTCGCCCCAGAAATGGCCGACATTGCCTCACGTGTGGCCGAGGGCGAACACATTTCGCTTTTCGGTTTTGGATTGAGCGAGACCACATACACCTCAACTGTGCTTCCACCCCTTTTCGTCGTGTGGGGATTGTCTTACCTCGAAAGGTTTTTCCGGAAGCACCTACCTGAGGTCATCACGCAGCTGTTTACCCCGCTGTTCTGCCTCATCATCGCCGTGCCACTCACTGTTCTGATTATTGGCCCTCTATCCAACCAGGGCGCAATTCTCATTGCAGACGGTTTCAACTGGTTGGTCGATGTTGCTCCCCCTGTCGCCGCAGCCATGGTAGGTGGTTTCTGGCAGGTAATCGTCATTTTTGGTGTGCACTGGGGCGTTACCCCAATGGTCCTCGCGAACTTTGAACAGTATGGCTCAGACCCCTTCCAGGCCTTCCAGACCGCTGCGGTGATTGCTCAGGTTGGAGCGGCCTTCGGAGTCTTCCTCAAGTCTCGCAGCCCCGAAATGAAGAAGGTCGCCGCATCCGCTTCCCTGACCGGCGTCTTCGGCATCACTGAACCCGCTATTTATGGCGTTACACTCCGCCTAAAGAAGCCATTCATTGTGGGCTGTGTCGCGGGTGCGGCAGGCGCCATTGTGGTGTCCCTCTTCGGTTCCCTGCAATACGTCTATGCAGGACTACCTGGCGTGCTCACCATCATGAATGCCTACGAACCTGGAACGAACTCGCTCATGGGAGAGATTATTGGCTGCGCTGTAGCATTCTTCGGAGCCGTCATCGGCGTCTACTTTGTTGGTTTCACGGATGTGCTCGCCGAGGCCCCTGCCGAAGCAACCGACAGCTCCCCCGACTCCGATGCCGCATCCGCTGAATACCACAACCAGCTCTCCCAAAAAGAGACCGTCTTCCACATCTCAAGCCCTGTGACTGGCACAGTTCTCGCTCTTAACGAGGTGGACGATCCGGTCTTTGCACAGGGCACCATGGGCGAGGGCGTGGCCGTAGAACCGACCGACAACAAGGTTTACGCGCCCTTCGATGGCACTGTTGCGACAGTCCTTCCATCCAAACACGCTGTAGGGATCATTTCAGATGACGGCGTTGAAGTTCTGGTCCACATCGGCCTAGACACGGTCGCGCTCAAGGGAAAGCCATTCACCAGTCACGTTACAAAGGGACAGCGCGTCGAAGAAGGAGACTTATTGGTTGAATTTGATGCTCAATTGATTACCCAAGCGGGCTATTCCCTCACTACGCCAGTAATCATCACGAATACGAAAAAGTTCGCTGATGTCATCATCCATCCATCAACCCGTACCACTCATGGAAACGAGCTCATGGCCGTTGAAGCCAAGTCCTCGAACCAGACTCACGCAGAAGGAGCCAAGTAAATGACCACGACACTCAATCCGGATTTCCTCTGGGGCGGCGCTGTTGCTGCACACCAATTCGAAGGCGGCTGGAACAAGGGCGGTAAAGGCCCCTCCGTCGTCGACGTCCTCACCGCTGGTGCCCACGGAGTTCCCCGCCGCGTCACCGAAACCATCGAAGCCAACGAGTTCTACCCCAACCACGAAGCAATCGATTTCTACGGTCGCTTCCGCGAAGACATCAAACTTTTCGCAGAAATGGGACTCAAATGCTTCCGCACGTCAATTGCCTGGTCCAGGATTTTCCCGCAAGGCGATGAGCTTGAGCCCAATGAAGAAGGACTCAAGTTCTATGACGAGGTCTTCGACGAGCTTCTTAAGTACGGTATCGAGCCCGTCATCACATTAAGCCACTTCGAGATTCCCCTTCACCTCGCTCGTGAATACGGCGGTTTCCGTAACCGCAAGCTCGTGGAATTCTTTGAGCGCTTCGCACGAGTATGCTTCGAGCGCTACCACAAGAAGGTCAAGTACTGGATGACCTTCAACGAGATCAACAACCAAATGAATGTGGATAACCCGCTTTTCCTTTGGACCAACTCGGGCGTGACCATCGCCGAAGGTGAAAACCCCCAGCAGGTGCTGTACCAAACCGCGCACAACTGCCTGCTCGCCTCCGCACGCGCCGTAGCAGTAGGGCACGAGATCAATCCCGACCTACAGATTGGCGCCATGGTTGCCATGGTCCCGGTGTACCCGTACAGCTGCAATCCCTCAGACATCATGGCCGCCGAAATTGCTAGCCGCGATCGATACTTCTTCCCCGATGTACAAATCCGCGGCTCTTACCCGGCCTATGCTCTGAAGAAATTTGAGCGAGAGGGAATTAACCCAGGATTCCAAGAAGGCGACGACGAGATTCTCCGCAACGGCACCGTCGACTACCTCGGGTTCTCCTACTACATGTCCAACACCGTTAAACACGATGCAGTGGCCGACGCTGGTTCCTCGGTCAACGGCGGATTGCCCAATTCAGTAGACAATCCGTATATCAAGTCCTCTGATTGGGGCTGGCCAATCGATCCACAAGGGCTGCGCTACTCCCTCAATTCCCTTTACAACCGCTACCAAAAGCCACTTTTCATTGTGGAAAACGGCTTCGGTGCGGTCGATAACGTGGAAGCCGATGGCTCCATTCACGACGAGGCCCGAATCGACTATCTGCGCAATCACATCGCGGCAGTAAAGGAGGCCGTCCTCGAAGACGGCGTCGATCTCCTGGGCTACACCCCGTGGGGAATCATCGACCTAGTTTCCTTCACCACCGGTGAAATGAAGAAGCGCTACGGAATGATCCACGTCGATCGCGATAATGAGGGCAATGGCACTCTGGCCCGCTCAAAGAAGGATTCTTTCGAGTGGTACCGAAATGTCATAGCTTCCAACGGAGCTGAGCTCTAACAATCTCACCTCCTAAGACAGGGCACGGTCACGTACGACTGCACCTTTCAAGTCTGCGTTACCGTGCCCTGTACCCTAAATCTATGGATGTCATCCGCGCACTTAACAACAACGCTGTGCTCTGTACCGACGCACAAGGTACTCAAGCTATCTGCTTGGGCAAGGGGATTGGTTTCGGTCGAAAGCTTGGCGATGAAATCCAGGATGATGCTGTGGAGCAAGTATTCCGCCCAAGCTCCGCTCACCCCATCGCAAACCTCACCGCACTACTCTCTGATCTCCCGCTAGACATAGTCAATCTTGTTGTAAATTTCGTAAACACGCACTCTCAGGTCAGCGAAACACAGCTTTTAGTTTTAGGCCTAGCAGATCATATTTCCTTCGCAATCGAACGCGAAGAAAGCGGAATCGAATTCAGCTACCCATTGATGTGGGAAGTATCCACTTTGTACCCAGAGGAATTTGAGCTGGGATTAAAGCTCCTCGACCAAGTAGAGAAAGCCACTAGCGTCCGTCTAGCCCGCGATGAAGCCGCCGCCGTAGCGATGCATTTCATCAACGCCCAGTTTGTGGATGGGGATATGACCAAGGCAGAAAACACCACGAAGGAAATCTCTGCTCTTCTCGACTTGGTCTCTTCCGAGCTTCAGTGCCACCTTCGCCCCAGCTCCCCCACAGTCACACGGTTCGTCACGCACCTGCGGTATCTCTTCGCACGTTTACATTCCCCGAGCCGGGAAGCTGACGCACCATTGCACTCCATGCTTGCGGTTATCGAACACGATGATGCTGCAGCAGTGCGCATTGCTCGTCTCGTCCGTTCCAAATTGGAAGGTCAAGGTCATGCCATTAATGACAATGAGCTCGCCTACATTGCCCTACACGTTGCTCGCCTGCACAGCGCCCTTGGAACTGAGCAAGGTGGCAAGGACGGTTAGCATGCACCCAACACGCCGTATGCGAGAAAACCCTCACTTTTCCCGCCCCATCTACCTGCACAAACGTCAATTGTGAGAGAAATCACCCGATCGCCGCTATACATTCCTATACAAAACTTCTCTACACTGTCGAAACATGACTATTTCCTCACATTTGTCGGAGCTTGACTCCCTGAGCGCCGACACCACCGCAGGCAAGATCGCTGAACTGAAGAGGCGTCGCGAAGCAGCGGCGCAGCCCATGGGTGCAAAAGCCCACGACAAGGTCCACGCCCAGGGCCGCCTCACAGCCCGGGAGCGCTTGGACTACCTCCTCGATGAAGGCTCCTTCGTGGAGACCGACATGCTCGCCGTGCACCGCACCACGGACTTCGGGATGGGCAAGAAGCGCCCGCTGACCGATGGCATCGTCACCGGTTGGGGAACCATCGACGGCCGCGAGGTCTGCATCTTCTCCCAGGACGGAACCGTCTTCGGCGGCGCCCTCGGCGAAGTCTACGGCGAGAAGATGATCAAGATCATGGAGCTGTCCATCACCACCGGCCGCCCGCTCATCGGACTGTACGAGGGCGCCGGCGCCCGCATCCAGGATGGCGCCGTGTCCCTGGACTGGATTGCCAAGACCTTCTACCAGAACGTCAAGGCCTCCGGCGTCGTCCCACAAATCTCCGTCATCATGGGTGCTTGCGCCGGCGGCAACGCCTACTCCCCCGCACTGACCGACTTCGTGGTGATGGTGGATGAGAAGTCCAAGATGTTCGTCACCGGGCCCGACGTCATCAAGACCGTCACCGGTGAAGAAGTCAGCCAGGAAGAACTCGGCGGCGCCGGCGTCCACATGCATAAGTCCGGCACCTCGCACTACACCGCTTCTAGCGACGAGGAAGCGCTCGATTGGGTACACGACCTACTGACCTACCTACCCTCCAATAACCGCCAGCTGACCCCGGTTGAGCCCTACGAGGAGCTGGGCGAAGAAACCGTCGACGACCTCGTGCTGGATAGCATCATCCCGGATTCCCCGAACCAGCCCTATGACGTCAAGGAGATCATCGAGGCTCTCACCGATGACGGCGATTTCCTGGAGATCCAAGCCGACCGCGCCGATAACGTCGTCACCGCCTTCGGCCGCATCGAAGGGCGCACCGTAGGGTTCGTGGCCAACCAGCCCCAGGTCTTCGCCGGCTGCCTCGACATCAATTCTTCGGAGAAGGCCGCGCGCTTCGTGCGCACCTGCGATGCCTTTAATATCCCGATCATTATGCTGGTCGACGTCCCCGGCTTCCTCCCCGGCGCCGACCAGGAACACGATGGCATCCTGCGCCGCGGCGCCAAGCTGCTCTACGCCTACGCCGAAGCCACCGTTCCGAAGATCACCGTCACCCTGCGCAAGGCCTACGGCGGCGCTTACTGTGTGATGGGCTCCAAGGGACTGGGAGCGGACGTCAACCTGGCTTGGCCCACCGCCCAGATCGCGGTCATGGGCGCTGCCGGCGCCGTCGGTTTTATCTACCGCAAGGAGATCAAGGCTGCCCACGAGAAGGGCCTCGACGTAGCTGAACTGACCAAGTCCTTCGAGCGCGAATACGAAGACCACATGCTCAACCCGTATAAGGCAGCGGAGCGCGGGCTTATCGACGCCGTCATTCTCCCCTCTGAAACCCGCAGTGCAATCGCCAAAAATCTGCGCTTCTTCACGGACAAGAATGTGGCCCGCCCGGCACGCAAGCACGGCAACATCCCGCTTTAGGCTGCGCTCGTTCCGAGCGCAGCGTAGTGCAGAAGACGCACTGTATTACACTAGTGTCCCATGACTGACTTGAAGACGACCGCTGGCAAGATCGAGGACCTGAGCGCCAAGCTCACCGAGTCCCGGGCGCCGCAGGGAGAGGTTCCTGCGGCCCGCAGCGCCATCGAGGCGCTCTTTGACGCCGGATCCTTCGTGGAGACCGACGCGCTCGCTCGCCACCGCTCCACCGAGTTCGGCCGCGAGCACATCCGTCCTTACACCGATGGCGTCGTCACCGGCTTCGGCACTGTCGATGGCCGCAAGGTCTGCGCCTATGCGCAGGACGCCTCGCTTTTCGACGGCACCATGGGCGAGGTCTATGGCGAAAAGGTCACCAAGCTTTATGACCTGGCCATTAAGACCGGCGTGCCCATCGTCGCACTCGTCGCCAGCGATAAGCCCCGCGCCCAGGAGGGCATTGTCTCCTCCGCCATGCAGGCCCGCATCCTGGCCCGCGCCACCACCGCTTCCGGCCTCATCCCGCAGGTCACGACAGTCTACGCGGACTCCAAGGAGGCCTCGCTCGTAGCCGCGCTGTCGGATGTCGTCATTGCTCCGGACGGTGACCTGCAGGCGGATGGGGAGCACGAGGTGAACGTCGCCAAGCGCGTGCTCTCCTACCTGCCTTCCAATAACCGTGCCGCCGCTCCCCGCACCGAGGCCACCATCGTTGCGGGCTCTGTGGAGGAGAACATTACCGACGCCGACCACGCCCTCGATACCCTCGTGGGAGATGACGGCGCCGTCGATCTCGCCGACGTGGTCACCGCCACCTGCGAGGATGTTTTCGAGCTCGGCGCCCAGGTGCGCGGTGTCTTCACCGGCTTCGGTCGCGTGGAGGGCCGCACCGTGGGCATCATCGCCAACCGCGACTCCTTCGATGCGGAAGCTGCCGCTAAGGCCGCGCGTTTCATCCGCCTCTGCGATGCCTTCAATACCCCCATTATCGAGTTCGTCGACTCCCCGGCGCTGGATGTGGAGAAGGCAGCGCTGGCCAAGCTGGTGCACGCCTACTCCGCGGCGAGCGTAGGCAAGATCAGTGTCATCGTCCGCCGCGCGCACGGCACCGGCTACATCGCTTTCGGCTCCAAGGAACTCGGTGCGGACCTGTCCTATGCGTGGCCGACGGCCGAGATCTCAGTGGCCGATGCCCCTGCACTGGCCGCAGAGCTAGAGCTGAGCGAGGAGGAGGCCGCCGCCTACCTGACCCCGTACCAGGCCGCTGAGCGTGGTCTCGTCGATTCCGTCATTACCCCGGCAGCCACCCGCGGCTCCCTCATCGAGGGCCTGCGCCTGCTGGATCGCAAGATTATTCCAACCCTGCCGAAGAAACACGGCAATATCGTTTTGTAGAGGTTTCCCTATGACCGCTTCCCTGTTTACCGTTCTGCGCGGCAACCCCACCGACGCTGAGGTGGCGGCCCTGTCCACGGTGCTCAGCCAGCTCGACTCTGAGGCGCGCGCCAAGGCCGCCGATATCCACTCCGAGCGCGACCTGTGGGGCCAGCCGGGTGACGTATTCAACCCGTCCGCCTTCCGCAACGTCCGCTACTACTAAGCGCATGCGCCTGGTTCTAGCTTCCCAGTCCCCCTCCCGCCTGTCCATCCTGCGGGGTGCGGGCGTGGAACCCGTCATCGCCCCGGCCCACGTGGATGAGCGGGCCATCGAGGAGCGCCTGGCGGGTGCTGAGCCCGCCGAGATCGTCTGTGCGCTGGCTACTGCTAAGGCAGAGGCTATTGCTCCTGACTATCCCGAGGACGTCGTGGTGGGCGGGGATTCCATGCTGCTTCTCGACGGCTCCCTCCAAGGCAAACCCCATACCCCCGAGGCCACCGTGGAGCGCTGGCACGCGCAGGCCGGGCGCGCCGCGGAGCTCATCACCGGCCATTGCGTGCTGCGGGGCGATAAGCGCTTCGTAGAAGCCTCGCGCACGACGGTGCACTTTGCCCAGGCTTCGAACGCCGATATCGAGGCCTACGCCCGCACCGGCGAGCCACTCGAATGCGCCGGCGCCTTTACCTTGGAAGCCCTCGGCGGCTGGTTCATCGACCGCATTGAGGGCGATCCCTCCTCCGTTATCGGCCTTTCGCTACCAGTGCTGCGCCGCGCGCTGTATTTCTTTGGGCTCAACGTTTCCGATTTCTGGGCTCAGCACTAATTCTGGGCGAGCCCTTCTAGTTCCGGGCGAACCTTCCAGGTTCGCCCCTTTCAAGGTTCGCCCCCTCTGGTGGCCGTGGCGCCACATGGCTAGAGTGGGGCGGCATGGAAATGAAAGATATGCTCGCTCCCCCGCCCATCAAGCTGCCCGCCGATCCGGGTGCTGACAGTACCTCCGATCTCACCGCCGGAATCGTCGCCCACCCGGATTCCCCGCTGCTCTGGGCTCTGCTGGCGGAACAGGAACTAGACAAGAACAAGGGTGCTGAGCCCACCGCTTTCATCACCGCCTACGCCTATGCGCGTACCGGCTACCACCGCAGCCTCGACCGCCTGCGCGGCAATGGTTGGAAGGGCTGGGGCCCTGTCCCCTTCTCCCACGAGCCCAACCAGGGTGTGCTGCGCGCGATTGCCGCTCTGGGCCATGCTGCAAAGGCCATCGGTGAGGACGCGGAGTATGACCGCATCCGCCAGATGCTTTCCGACGCCGACCCCGAGTCCGTCGCCGCGCTGCTGGACTAAGCAGCTCGGCCAGCCCGACTGGCTAGGAACAACGCCACTCTGCTCGCCGCGTAAACCGCGGCGGCCCCTGCATAGAAAAATCCCGCGGACCTCGAATACTGAGGCCGCGGGATTTGTTTGTCTGCCCTACAGCAGCGCGGAGAGTGACTTTTAAGCCTTATCGCCATCCGCCTTGGCAACCAGATCGCCGGTGTTCTGCGCGGTGCGGATGTTTGCCACGAAGAACTCCAAGATCAATCGGAACTGGATGACGTAAAAAAGGAAGGTGATTCCGCCGAAGATCACAGCACCGAGGAACGCAAGGATTCCCAAAAGAACGCTATCAGCGAAAAACGCGAAGGAGAAGAGGATCGTTCCTACCCAGAAGACTGCTGACAAAATGACGAGCAGCATATAAATGAAGGACGAGAACTTCAGGGTGATAAAGTTGCTGAAAGAGAAGTCAAACAGCGCCTTGAAGAATCCCGTGCCCTTGGAAGAACCGCCATTCGGCGCAGCCTGCTGCGGGTACTGATTCTGCGGGGAGGCCGCAAAGGGCGAGTTCTGCTGGCCAAAGCCCTGCTGCTCCTGGGTGCCGAAACCTTGCTGTCCTTGGGAGCCGAAACCTTGCTGCTCCTGTGCACCGAAGCCCTGGTTCTGCTGGGAGTAGCTACCAAAACCGGACGTGGAGTTGGAGTGAGAGGCCTGGCTACCGAAACCATTGCTTGACTGCTGCCCAAAGCCATGGCCCTGGTTGGATTCCGTCTGCGCACCACCGCCAAAGCCGTCGTTGCCATAGCCGTTAGTGCCGTAGCCGTTGTCGCTGTGGCTCTGGTTCGAGTTCGTCGACTCAGCGGCATGCTCGGCGCCAGCACCACTATCGGTGTTGTAGGAAGCATAGGAGGCGCCAAAGGAGTCCTGGGTGGAGTGGGTGTCCTGGTCCTTAGCGGACTCGGATGCGGGCTCAGCAGAAGCAAAGCCTTCGCTAAACGTGCTGTCCTTAGCTTCGCGGTCAGTGTCCGGCTGCGAATCCTGGGAAGAGGCGCTACCAAACGAGGAAGTCTCAGCGGAGTTCTCGGAGTAATCGCCGTATCCTGCCTGGCCACCCCAGCCAAAGCCGGAGTTCGAATCCTGGGCATTCCAGCCAGACGCCGAGCTATCCTTGTTGGACTGGGGGCTGCCGTAGCCGCCAAAGCTACCGAAGTTATCGTTCCCAGAGTTCTCGCCGTGGGAACCGTTAAAGCTGTTATCGCCCACGTTGCTATCGCTGTTGTCGGCGTTCTCACCAAACTGGTTGGGGTTCGTCATTATTCCTTAGACCTTTCGGAGAATCATCGATTTTCGCAGCACGCTACAGCACTACACTGGCGCAATTTTTACCCCTTCGAACGTACCTGAGATCTCGCTCACCGGCAGCCCGGCTCGGGGAATAAGCCCCAAGAAAATGCAAATTTCCCCTGCCGCGGCAGGGGAAACTCGATAAGGCTAGCGCGAAAATAAACGCTTATGCGTGCTTGGCCTCCACGCGCTTGATGGCTTCAGCCGCCACCTTTTCCTGGATGCCCATGTCCAGCTCAGAGGTGAAGCCCACGCAGGAGCAGTTGATCTCACCAAGGACATAGGTGTCTTCGCCGTTCTCACCGTCCGCCAGCATGAAGTCTGCGGTCCAGATCAGTGGGATGTTGTCACCACCGAGCTTCTCTGCAATGACCGGGCGGACCTCAGCGAACATGTCGACGAGTTCCTGCCACTCCTCCGGCTTCTGGTAGGTGTACTTAGCACCGGAGAACAGGGTCGCGGAGAAAGCGTCACCGCCCTCAGCCGGCTTCTTGTGCACCACGAAGACCGGATCCGGGCCCACGAGAAGAATACGAATCTCGCCTTCAACGATGCGCGGCATGAAGCGCATGTCCACGAGCATGCCGTTGTCACCCACGATGTACTGGTCGCAGAAATCCATAAACTCGCCGAGCTCGCGCTCCTCGGTGTGGTTGTCCACAGCCTCGGTGCACTTGATCTTGGTGTCGAGAGGCAGTGCGGTGCCCGGTTCGACGGACTCGGCCAGCTTCTCGTCGGCAAGGCGCACGCGCCAGATGCCGGAACCAGTGGAACCGCGGTTCTGCTTGAGCACGCGCTCGCCGTAGGACAGGGAGGCCGGGAAGGTCTTGTGGAAGGACTCGACGTCGTAGTAGGCGGCGGTGTCAGCCGGAACCAGGTCCGTGTCATTGAGCTTAACCAGGGCATCCTTGGCGCCGTAAGCCATCATCTCGTACGGGGTGGACATGCCGACCAGGCCGGCGTCGGACAGCTTGGTGAGCAAGTCGAAGTAGCCTTTCTCACCGCCCGGGATGTTGCCCGGGTTCACGCGGGAAATGTAGGCATCGAAGTTCTCAGATACATACTCAAAGAGCTTCTCAGACCACTCGGGACGGTAGAACACGACCTCTGCGTGCCAGCCTGCATCCTTGATGCAGTCGACGATCGGCATGGTGTCCTTACGGTGTCCATTGATCTGCTTGTCGGATCCGCCCTCGACCTCGAAGACGACGATTGCCTTGTGCACAGTGCTTCCCTTTCGCTAGGGGGTTAATGAGTGTCACTTCTTAAAATAACCCAGGTGAGGCCTGTTCGCTCACCTGAAGAAGCGACGCCAAAATGCGATAAAAGTCGAGCTTAACGCAGTTTTTAGCCCCTGACCTGCACACTTGTTATAACCAGTGCACGCGAGCTGGCGCCCTACGGCATAAAAATGTATCCAACACCACAAAGAGCCCTCCCCCGTGACCACTTTTCGGCCGAGCGCGCTAGAGTTGAAGCGAACGTTTCCCCTTAACGAGAAAGGCAGGTGGACCGTGGCCGAATTCGACCCGAATCCCCCTTTCCAGGAGTACGCGCACCCTGAGCGCCTCGTGTCCGCACCGTGGCTATCCGCGCGACTGGGCATCAACGGCCTCCACGTCATCGAGGTCGATGAGGATTCACTCCTCTACGATATCGGCCACATCCCCACCGCTATCCGTATCAACGTCCAGACGGAGTTGCTCGATAACACAACGAGGGACATCATCAGCGCGGAAGATTTCACAGCCCTCCTTCGCTCGAAGGGCATCGAGCGCGATGACACCGTCATCCTGTACGGAGACAAGTCCAACTGGTGGGCTGCATTCGCCCTGTGGATCTTTGAGCTGTACGGCCACGAAGACGTGCGGCTTCTCGATGGTGGCCGGGATGCCTGGATGTCCGAGGAACGCGATACCTCGTTTATGGTCCCTGACCCAACCGCTTCCTCCTACCCTGAGGTTTCCCGCGAAGAATCATCCCGCATCTTCGTCGACGAGCTGCGCGGCTCCACCGCCACGGTGGTCGACACCCGCAGCCCAGACGAGTTCTGCGGCGAAGCTGCCCTCAAGAACGGAACTGGTGAGTCTGCCTACGGCACCACCTTGACCCACGGTCACATCCCAGGCGCCATCAACCTCGAGTGGGATCGAGCGGTCTACCCCAACGGCTGCTTCCGCGCGCTCAGCGAGCTCAAGGTCAACTATGGCGAGCTAGAGCCCGCAACGGAAACCGTCCTCTACTCGCATGTCGGCGCTCAGGCCGCACACACCTGGTTTGTACTCAAGTACCTGCTCGGCTTCGACAACCCGCGCGTCTACGATGGCTCGTGGGCAGAGTGGGGCAACATGGTTCGAATGCCCGTTGAGCGTTAAGAACACACCGAATTAACCCCGCATCCACGCTGGTGCGGGTTTATTTTTTGACACGAAACCAAGATGTGAAGGTATCCTCATGTTTTGGTGTGCAAGAATAGTACGCAGTCCTATCAGAAAAAATGGAGGAGGGTTCCTGCCGTGGCAGTTGAAACCAAGAACATCACCAAGGTCCTCGTGGCCAACCGCGGTGAGATCGCGGTCCGCGTTATCCGCGCGGCTCGCGACGCCGGCATCGCATCCGTAGCGGTCTACGCTGAGCCAGATGCTGACGCCCCATTCGTCACGCTTGCCGACGAAGCCTTTGCACTCGGCGGTCAAACTTCCGCAGAGTCATACCTCGACTTCAACAAGATTCTCGACGCCGCCTCCAAATCCGGCGCCGACGCCATCCACCCCGGCTACGGCTTCCTCTCCGAGAACGCCGATTTTGCCCAGGCCGTCATCGACGCGGGCCTGACCTGGATCGGCCCCTCCCCGAAGTCCATCGCCGACCTGGGTGACAAGGTCACCGCCCGTCACATTGCCGAGCGTGCTGACGCTCCCATGGCACCGGGCACCAAGGATCCCGTCGCCAGCGCAGAGGAGGTCGAGGCCTTCGCCGACGAGCACGGTCTACCGGTTGCCATCAAGGCCGCTTTCGGTGGCGGTGGCCGCGGCATGAAGGTCGCCCACACCCGCGAGGAGATCAAGGACCTCTACGAGTCCGCCACGCGCGAGGCCGTCACTGCTTTCGGCCGTGGTGAGTGCTTTGTCGAGCGCTACCTGGATAAGGCCCGCCACGTCGAGGCTCAGGTCTTGGCTGACCAGCACGGCAATGTCGTCGTCATGGGCACCCGCGACTGCTCCCTGCAGCGCCGCTTCCAGAAACTCGTTGAAGAAGCTCCTGCCCCCTTCCTCACCGATGAGCAGCGCGCCTCCATCCACGAATCTGCCAAGCGCATTTGCCGCGAGGCCGGATACTACGGTGCCGGCACCGTGGAGTACCTTGTGGGCGCCGATGGCCTCATCTCCTTCCTTGAGGTCAACACGCGCCTCCAGGTGGAGCACCCCGTTACCGAGGAAACCACTGGCTTCGACCTCGTTCGCGAGCAATTCCGCATCGCCGAGGGCCGCGAGCTTTCCATCTCCGAGGACCCGGCTCCGCACGGCCACGCCATCGAGTTCCGCATCAATGGCGAGGACGCCGCCGCGGGCTTCATGCCAGCCCCCGGAACCGTCGCCACGTACTCCGAGCCTTCCGGCCCGGGCGTGCGCATGGACTCCGGCGTGCGCGAAGGTTCCGTCATTGGTGGCCAGTTCGACTCCATGCTGGCCAAGCTCATCGTCTGGGGCCCGGACCGCGCGACTGCCATTGCGCGTGCACGCCGCGCCCTAGCCGAGTACCGCATCGAGGGCCTGCCCACGGTTATCCCCTTCCACCAAGCAATCCTCACCGATCCTGCCTTCGTCGCCGAAGACGGCAACTTCACGGTCTACACCAAGTGGATCGAGGAAGAGTGGGTAAACGAACTGCCCGAATACACCGACACAACCGAGGCCCCCGAGGACGAGGAACAGGAGGCCGCCCAGAAGTTCGTCG
>NZ_KV811671.1:23425-86354 GCF_001813175.1 Corynebacterium sp. HMSC069E04
CGAGGTGGGCGGCCGCCGTATCGAGGTGGCCCTGCCGGGCAACCTCCTCTTGGGCGGTGGCAACAAGCGCAAGAAGTCGAAGAAGCGTCGTGGCAAGGGGGCGTCGGCAAACGTGTCCGGTGACACCGTGACCGCGCCGATGCAGGGCAGCGTCATCAAGGTCGCCGTCGAGGAGGGCCAGGAAGTGGAAGAGGGCGAGGTCGTCGTGATCCTCGAAGCCATGAAGATGGAGAACCCTGTCAAGGCCCACAAATCCGGCACCGTGACCGACCTCAAGGTATCCACCGGCACGCAGATCAATAAGGGCGAGCCGATTCTGGAGATCAAGTAGCCTCGGAAGGCATGAGCGTTAACGATTCTGAGTTCGGTGTACGGTTGGCCAAGGAGCACGACCGTACCTACCTCTCCCGCCTTCTTTTCCTCGCCGATGTCCTCGGTGACGAGGACGCCCATATCGGGGACTTCCACACGCCTGACGTGGGGCTGTACGTCGATGAATGGTCGCCCCATGTCGACGGCGGCGTCATCGCCGTCTCCAGCCACCGCGTGCCCGTTGGTGGCGCGTGGCTGCGCTACTACACCACTGAAGCGAAGGGTGCTGCTTACACCGGCAATCCAGAGGCCGATCCTTTTGATGAGTCCCAGTGGGCCACCGACCTGGATCCGGAGGAGATTCCCGAGCTCTTCCTTGCGGTGGAGTCCCGCTACAGGGGCTTGGGCGCTGGGCGACGCCTCCTGCGCAACACCTGCGACCTCGCCGAGGCACAGGAGGCGCCCGCGGTATCGCTGTGGATTGAGCCGGAGAACACCGGCGCCCGCAAGCTGTATGAATCCGAGGGCTTCGTCGACATCGACGTCCCGGGCCGCCCGGATGCCCACGTGATGCTCAAGCGCTTCTAGCAGCACAAGTCCGCAAAAGGGTGTCGACTATACTCGACGCTTTCTCGATTTCCCCTAGAAGTGTCGACTATACTCGACACCTTTCGCGGCGCGCCTACGGCAGCGCGAAGAGCGACGTTGCTCACCCACCGCGGATCCAAGTCGGGCCACAACGACGGTTTCCGTATAACACTGCACGTATCTTCGCGAAAACGCGACTAGCTTCTTCGCTCCCCTCGCAACGCGCAACGTCTACGTGCCTCCATCGACATGCGGGAGGCATCTGGCAAAAGGCGTCTGATAAAAGGCATCAGTCAAAAGGCGTTTTCACGCCTGAAAACGCCTTTTACTCAGTGCAGATGGCGTTTTTGGACCCAAAGATGACTTCTGCCAGATGCCTTTTGCGAGGCGCCCTCCTGACTTAGGTCAATGTAGTGAGGAAGAATCCCATCCCACCGCCAAAACCACCAGGGAGCAGCGCCAAGAATGACGCTGCTCACCCATCCATGACCTAAGTCGGCCTTTAGTTGATGACCGCGATGAGGTCGCCGCCCTCAACCTTGGTGGCGGCGCCAATGGCGACGCGCTCGATGGTGCCATCCTTGGTGGCGGAGATGGAGGCTTCCATCTTCATGGCCTCGATGACGGCGATCTGGTCGCCGGCCTTGACCTCGTCACCCGGCTTGGCGGTCGGGTTCACCACGCCGGCAAACGGTGCGGCCACGTGGCCCTCGTTGGACGGGTCAGCCTTCTCCACGGTGGCGACAGTGGACTCCACATTGTTGTCGCGAACCTTGAGCGGGCGGATCTGGCCGTTGACGTTGAGTACGACGTTGCGGATGCCCTTCTCGTCCGGCTCACCCATAGCATCAAGACGCAAGGTGATGGGCTTGAGGTCTGCGCGGTCGTTGGAGCCCTCCGGGAAGTGGTGGACAATGTAGTCCTTACCTTCTTCCAGTCCGTAGAAGAAGACGGTATCCGTCAGCGCCTCGGTATTGCCGTAGGTGCGGCGGAACTCGTTGAACTCCTCGAACTGCTTCGGGAAGAGCAAGCGGTTGAGGGAGGCACGGCGCTCGGTGGAATCATCCGAACTCAGGTGCTTCTTCTCCTCTTCGGGGACGGGCTTGACGGCGACGTCGCCAGGCGCGCGGCCTTCCAGGACCTTGTCGCGCAGCGGCGGCCAGCCACCCGGAGGCGTACCAAGCTCACCGCGTAGGAAGGCGATGACGGAATCCGGGATGTCGTACTTGGTGGGGTTGGCCTCGAAGTCAGCCGGGTCCACACCAGCACCCACGAGGTGCAGAGCGAGGTCACCGACCACCTTGGAGGACGGAGTCACCTTGGTCGGGCGGCCGAGCATCTCGTTCACCGCAGCGTAGGTGTCCTCGATAACCTCGAAGCGGTCCTCCAAGCCCAGCGCGGTAGCCTGCGCGCGCAGGTTGGACAGCTGGCCGCCCGGAATCTCGTGGCGGTACACACGGCCGGTCGGGCCAGGAATGCCCTTCTCGAACGGCTGGTAGAGCTGGCGCACTGCCTCCCAGTAGGGCTCCAGGTCGGAGACTGCTTTGAGGGAGATACCGGTGTCACGCGAAGAGTTGGAGAACGCCGCGATGATGGCTGACAGCGATGGCTGGGAGGTGGTTCCCGCCAGCGGTGCGGAGGCACCGTCGACGATGTCCGCGCCAGAGAGGGCCGCCGCGTAGTAGGTAGCCAGCTGGCCACCAGCGGTATCGTGCGTGTGCACGTGAACCGGCAGATCAAACTCCTTGCGCAGAGCCATGACCAGCTTGGATGCGGACTCCGGACGCAGCAGACCCGCCATGTCCTTAATGGCCAAGACGTGGGCGCCAGTGTTGACGATTTCCTCGGCCAGCTTGAGGTAGTAATCCAGCGTGTAGAGCTTCTCATCCGGGGAGCACATGTCGCCGGAGTAGGCCATGGCAACCTCGGCCACGGTGGTGTTGGTCTCTAGGACGGCATCGATAGCCGGGCGCATCTGGGTGACGTCGTTTAGCGCGTCAAAGATGCGGAAGACATCCACGCCGGACTTAGCAGCCTCCTGCACGAAGCCGGTGCACACGTCGTTGGAGTACGGCGAGTAACCCACGGTGTTGCGGCCGCGCAGCAGCATCTGGATGTTTTGGTTCGGCATGGCCTCACGCAGCAGATCCAGGCGCACCCACGGGTCCTCCTTGAGGAAGCGCATAGCCACGTCGTAGGTGGCACCGCCCCACGCCTCTACGGAGTACAGCTCCGGGGTCATGCGGGCAACGGCTTCAGCAGCCGTGACCAGAGCGGTACCGCGCACGCGGGTGGCCAGTAGGGACTGGTGAGCATCGCGGAAGGTGGTATCGGTGACCGCCAGGGCGTCCTGCTTACGGATCTTTTCAGCCCACTTCTTCGGGCCCAGCTCCAGCAAGTCGTCACGGGAACCGCGCGGCAGCTCGGAGTTAAAGTCCAGATCCGGCAGCTTATCGAAGGGGCGCAGGGTGGTCGGGCGCTCACCGTTCGGCTTGTTGACGGTCACGTCAGCGATGTAGTCGATGATGCGGCCAGATTCGTCCACAGCCGGCGGGGCCTTCAGCAGGTCCGGGTGCTCCGGAATGAAGCTGGTGTCCACGCGAGTGTTAACGAAGTCCGGCTCGCGCAGCAGAGCACGCAGGAAGCCGATGTTGGTGGCCACGCCGGCCACGGTGAACTCATTGAGCGCGCGCTGCGCACGGGCCACGGCTTGCTCGAAAGTGACACCGCGGCAGGTCATCTTCACCAGCAGCGAGTCGAAGTTCGGGGAGATCTCCGCACCGACGGCCGTTGCACCGTCGAGACGCACGCCCGCGCCGCCCGGCGAGCGGTACTGGGTCAGCGTGCCGGTATCCGGGCGGAAGCCGTTGGAGGGGTCCTCGGTGGTGATACGGCATTGCAGGGCCGCGCCGGTGATGTGGATATCCTCCTGCTTGAGGCCCAGCTCCTCCAGGGAGAGGCCCGCGGCAATCTGCATCTGGGACTTCACGATGTCCACGCCCGTGACCTCCTCGGTCACGGTGTGCTCGACCTGCACGCGCGGGTTCATCTCGATGAAGACGTGGTTGCCCTTCTCATCAACAAGGAACTCGACGGTACCAGCGCCCTCGTAATTGATGTGCTCGCAGAACTTCACGGCGTCCGCACAGATGCGATCTCGCAGTTCCGGGTCCAGCGTCGGCGCCGGGGCGATCTCCACGACCTTCTGGTGACGGCGCTGCACGGAGCAGTCGCGCTCGTACAGGTGCATGACGTTGCCCTGGGAGTCAGCCAGAATCTGCACCTCAATGTGCTGCGGGCGAATGACCGCGGTCTCGAGGTACACATTGCCATCGCCGAAGGCGGCCTCCGCCTCGCGGGAGGCCTCAGCGCACTTGGTCTTCAGCTCCGCCTCGTTCTCAATGAAACGCATGCCGCGGCCACCGCCGCCGGCCACTGCCTTCACGAAGACAGGGAACTCAAAGTCCTTGGCGTATTCCGCCAGCTTGTCGACGTCCGTCGAGGGCTTCGAGTCCTTCAACGTAGGCAGCCCTGCTTCCTCAGCTGCAGCCACAGCGGCGGCCTTATCGCCGGTCAGGTCGAGGGTCTCAGCCGTGGGGCCGATGAACTTGATGCCGTTGTCACGGCAGGCGCGAGCCAAATCTGCACGCTCTGAAAGGAAGCCATACCCCGGGTAAATGGCATCCGCACCGGACTTCTTGGCGGCGCGAATAACCTCATCGATATCGAGATAAGCCTTGACCGGCTGACCCTCGGTACCGATACGCACGGCTTCATCCGCGAAGGCGCGGTGGAAGGAGTTGCGGTCTTCTTTGGGATAAATTGCAACGGTCTTGGAACCGACCTCAAAGGCGGCGCGGAAGGCACGCACGGCAATCTCACCGCGGTTGGCCACCAAGATCTTGGAGAAGGACTTGTGGGCGGTATCAGACACTAGGAGTGATCCTTTCAGATAGGAACAATACGAAGACAAGGATAGTGTCCGAGGCGACAACGCGGGCGAGAATCGGCTCATATGTCAACAGGAATCCACACGCTGCACATAGTCGGACAAAGAAGAAAACCAGCCCACGAGAAGAAAGTTTCGTGCGCTGGTTTTACGCTGACTAGGTCCGCTTCTCTTAGATCTGCTTCGGAGGAACGGAGCGCTGCTCCTTGCCGTTGTAAGCAGACAGCGGGCGAATGAGGGAGTTGTTCTCGTTCTGCTCCACGATGTGTGCGGTCCAGCCAGTGATGCGGGCCATCACGAAGATCGGGGTGAAGAACTCGATGTCGAAGCCCAAGATGTGGTACGCGGGGCCAGCCGGGAAGTCCAGGTTCGGCTGGATCTTGATGGAGGTGTTCTCGTACATGGTCTTAGCCATCTTCTCGTACATCTCCACCCACTGCTCCTGGCCGTGATCCTTGGCCAGCTCGCGGAAGGCAGCCTCCATGGTCGGAACACGGGAGTCACCGTTCTTGTACACGCGGTGACCGAAGCCCATGACGAGCTCCTTGTTCTTGAGCTTGTTGAGCGTCCACTCCTCTGCCTTGGCCGGGTCACCGACCTCCAGGAAGTTCTTCATCACGGCCTCGTTAGCACCACCGTGTAGCGGGCCCTTGAGGGCGCCGATGGCGGCGGTAACAGCGGAGTAGGTATCGGACATCGTGGAGGTCACCACGCGGGCAGCGAAGGTGGAAGCGTTGAAGGAGTGCTCCGCGTAGAGGATGAGGGACTTATCAAAGGCCTCGATATCGGAGCGCGAGAGGGCTGGGGAGCCTTCCTCCTCACCGAAGACCATCCACAGGAAGTTCTCCGCAAAGCCCTTCTTACGGGAAGGCTCGAGGTATCCCTCGCCACGGCGGCGACGGATGTCGAGTGCGACGATGGTCGGCAGCTTCGCCATGAGCTCCAGCGCAGTGCGGCGGATGTGCTCGGAGTCCTTGGTGTACTCCTCCGGGTCTTGGGAGCCGATGAAGGAGACTGCGGTACGCAGCACGTCCATCGGGTGGCAGGACTTCGGCATGGAGGTGATCAGGTCGATGAGGTGGCGGTCCAGGTGACGCAGTGCCTTCTCACGGGCGGAGAAGCGGACCAGCTCATCCTGGGTCGGCAGCTCGCCATTCCACAGCAGGTAGGCAACCTCCTCGAAGGAGCAGTAGCGGGCCAGCTCCTGCACCGGGTAGCCACGGTAGGTCAGGGAGTTGGTCTCCGGGACAACCTTGGACACGGCGGTCTCGTCGACGACAACGCCGTACAGGCCCTTGCGGATCTCTGGGGTTTCAGACATGGTGTTTCTCCTTAAGTGGGGGGCCTAGCGTGTGGGCTAGGCCGGGGGGATTAGTCAAAGGTGGGCTTGTAGCTGTCCTTGGAGTACGTGAACACGCTCTGGTCGAAGGCGTTGTACTCGTCGTAGCGCACCAGCTCGTAGAGGCGGGAGCGGTGCTGCATGCGCTCGAGCCACTCCTCGGATTGCAGTCCGGTCTCCTGCATGTCGCGGAGGAATTCTTCGGTAGCACCCATGGCCACGCGCAGGGTGGACACCGGCCAGATGACGGCGTTGTAGCCCAAGTCCTCAATGCGCTTAGCCGACAGCAGCTCGGTCTTGCCGAACTCCGTCATGTTGGCCAGCAGCGGGGTGTCCACGGCGGCGCGGAACTTTTCGAAGTCCTCCGGCGAGTAGAGGGCCTCGGTGAAAATGAGGTCCGCGCCGGCATCGGCGTAGGCCTTGGCGCGCTCGATGGCCTCATCGATGCCGTGGATGCCGGCGGCATCGGTGCGGGCACAGATGATGAAGTTCTCATCGCGGCGCTCATTGACGGCGGCGGTAATGCGGCGAACCATGAGATCCGTCGGCACGACTTCCTTACCATCGAGGTGACCGCAGCGCTTCGGGTTGACCTGGTCCTCCAGGTGGCAGCCGGCCAGGCCAGCGTCCTCCAGCGCGGCAACCGTGCGGGCGGCGGACATGGGTTCGCCGAAGCCGGTGTCGGCGTCGACAAGCACAGGCAAGTCCGTGGCACGGGCAATGTGCCCGGCGCGCTGCGCTACCTCGGTGAGCGTGGTCAGGCCGATGTCCGGCAGGCCCAGGTCATTGGCCAGCACCGCGCCGGAGACGTAGACGCCGCCGAAGCCACCGAGATCCTGGATAAGGCGCGCGGTGAGCGGGTTGAAGGCGCCCGGCAGCGTGGTGATTTCCGGTGCATTCAGCGCCTCGCGAAAGCTCTTGCGCTTGTCTGCGTTGCTGATAGTGGAGCCAAATAGGCCAGCCATTTAGAACAGTCCCTTCGGGGTCTCGGGTGCGGTGGCGATGGCCTCGTCGGTGAGGCGAACATTGAGTTCGTTCAGGTCGGTGAGGTTCTCCAGGTTCTGCGCGGCAGCGAGGAAACGCTCCTGCTCCTCCTCCGAGACCTTGCCAGCGGCCAGCTTCTTGAACTTGTTGATGTACTCCTCGCGGCCGAAGGGGCGGGCGCCGAGCGGGTGGGCGTCGGCTACCGCGCGCTCATCCTCAATGACAGTGCCGTCCTTGAAGGTGATGACGGCCTTGCCGCCGAAAGCCTTCTCATCCAGGTCGTTGGAGTGGTAGCGGCGGGTCCACTCTGGATCCTCAACGGTGGAAATCTTGTGCCACAGGTCGATGGTGTCCTGACGGTGCTTGCGCTCGTCGGAGTAGGAGGTCTCGTAGTCCCACTCGCCGTCCTGCAGGGCCACGGCGAAGATGTACATGATGGAGTGATCCAGGGTCTCGCGGGAGGCGTTCGGATCCATCTTCTGCGGGTCGTTAGCGCCGGTGCCGATGACGTAGTGGGTGTGGTGCGAGGTGTGCAGGACGATGGACTCGATGTCCTCCGTCTTCAGGCCCTTCTCCGCGAGGGTCTTCTTGAGGGCAAAGGCCATGTCGATCGGGGCCTGTGCCTGGTACTCCGCGGAGTGCTCCTTGGTGTAGGTGTCCAGGATGGCGCGCTTTTCTTCACCCTCCGCCGGAAGGGGGACGGTGTAGGTGCGCTCCGGGGAGTGGAGCATCCAGGCGATGAAGCCGTCCTCACCTTCCCAGATGGGGGCCGGCGCGCCCTCGCCGCGCATGGAGCGATCCACTGCCTCGATGCCCATCTTGCCCGCGAAGGCTGGGGCGTAGGCCTTCCAGGAGGAAATCAGGCCCTTGCGGGACTGGCGGGTGGCGGTAGTGGTGTGCAGTGCCTGGCCGATGGCCTGGTAAATGGTGTCCACGTCGAGGTTCAACATGGTGCCGATGCCCGCGGCGACGGACGGGCCAAGGTGTGCCACGTGGTCAATCTTCCACTCGTGGAGGCAGATGCCCTTGACCAGGTTGACCTGGATTTCGTAGCCGGTGGCCAGGCCGCGGATGAGGTCCTTGCCGGTCAGCCCCTTGTGCTGTGCCACGGCCAGAATCGGCGGGATGTTATCGCCTGGGTGGGAGTAGTCGGCAGCAAGGAAGGTGTCGTGGTAGTCCAGCTCGCGCACGGCGGTGCCGTTGGCCAGCGCAGCCCATTCGGCGGAGTAGTTACCGTCCACGCCGAAGATGGTGGCGCCGCCTTCCTGCACCGGGTGGGCCTGTGCAATGACGCGGGCGGAGGCAACCGGGCGGCGCGTTGCGGAAGCGACGGCCACGGAGGCGTTATCGATGATGCGGTTGATGATCATCTCGGTGGTCTCGGCCGGAACCTCGACGGGATCGGCAGCTACCTTGGCAACCTTGTAGGCCAAGTGCTCTTCAATAGGAAAGTCCTCGGCGGACTTGTGGGTACGTACTTCGTGGTTAATCAACGGGATTCCCTCCTAGACCAGAACAACGATTGCGATAGGCATCACACTAACCCCACCCCGTGTGACCTGCCACATGTGTAAACTGTGACTATCTGTTGCAGGGATTTGCGTTAATTGCAAAACTTGTGGAATCCCCAGCTAGCGCAATCTTTTAGGAGGAAGCAGACGGTGACCAAGCACTACGCGGGGGCGAGAATCCACGCACTACGCAAGGAACGCAAACTCACACAAGCCGCCATGGCGAAGCAGCTGGGGCTATCCACCAGCTACCTCAACCAGCTGGAAAATGACCAGCGCCCCCTCACCGTCACCGTCCTCCTGCAGCTGACCCAACGCTTCGGCGTTGACGCCACGTACTTTGCAGGGGACCGCGATCTGCGCGCTCTCGCCGAGCTGCGCCAGCTCTTCCCCGAAGCCACCGAAGCCACCCTTACTGACTTAAGCGGGCGCTTCCCCGAACTTTTACCCCGGCTTGTCGACGCCGCCGCACACACCCCCGCCGAACCCGGCCCTTTCGAAGCGGTCCGTGACTTCTTCTACGACGCCCACAACTACGTCCATAGCCTCGACATAGCCGCCGAGGAGCTCTCCGATTCGCTCGGAGACCGAGTCCTGCGCCGCGGGCGCTTAGCTTCCGTCTTGCAGGATGAATTCGGTGTCACGACGCGATTCTCCTCCTCGTCCCCGCGCCGCCGCACCTTCCACGACCGCGAGTTGCACCTGCGCGCGGGCCTTACGGAATCCCAACTCGTCTTCGAAATGGCGCTCCAGTACTGCCTGCTGGCCTACCCGGAGCATTGCGCGGAACTCGTCGCCGAATTGCCGGGCGAGGAAGCACAGACTATTGGCACGCTGGGCCTCGCGCAGTATTTTGCCGCCGCCGTGACCATGCCTTATACCCAGTTCCTCGCCACTGCGGAGGAAACGCGCTATGACATCGACGTCATCGCGACGGCCTTTGGCACTGGTTTCGAGACCACCGCGCAGCGCTTGTCGACGTTACAGCGACCCGGCCACCAAGGCGTTCCCTTCTCCTTCATCCGCACCGACCGCGCAGGAAATATTTCCAAGCGCCAGTCCTCCACCGCTTTCCACTTCGCCCGCAGCGGCGGCTCCTGCCCGTTGTGGGTCGTGCACCGCGCTTTTGAAACGCCCAACCGCATCACGAGGCAGGTGGCCTCGATGCCCGATGACCACACCTACTTGTGGATTGCGCGCTTCGTCCAAGGCCAGGCCCAGGCCTGGGGCACGCCGCGCAAAGAATTCGTCGTGGGCTTAGGCTGCGATATCGCACAGGCGGATCGCGTGGTCTACGCGGATGCGCTCAACCTCTCCCCTTCTGAGGCGACTCCCATCGGCCCCGGCTGCGCCGCCTGCCCACGTCCAGCGTGCCCGCAGCGTGCCTTCCCACAGGTGGGGCGGCCCGTCAGCCTCGACCTCAATGCCACGCCGGTTTCGGCTTATGCCACCTCATAGTTCTTTCATTTTCGCCTAGGCTTTCGAATTTCCTACTGCGATGTCCGGTGGGCTTGCCAAGATAGGAGCTGTTCGGCACCCCGCCGAGCTCTCTTCCCTCACCTACGCAGGAGGTTCTCTCTCATGTCCACCCCTTATGCAGCTCACCAGCGAATACGGCGAGCAGTTCACCATGGAAGAAGCCCAGCATGCGGTGAGCACACTGGGCTTATAAGAGCGGGCCGTAGATAAATCAGACCCGGGTCTGATTTACGCGAGGTCTTTACTCAAGGTCATCGTGAGCAACGAGGCGGCGGGCCGCCTCCGTGATGGTGCCGGACAGGGACGGGTAGACCGCCAGGGAATCCGCTAGCTGGTTCACGGTGAGCTGGTTGGTCACGGCGACCGCGATGGGCAGAATGAGCTCGGAGGCGGTCGGAGCAACAATCACGCCACCGATGACGCGGCCGGAGGTCGCACGGCAGAAGAGCTTGACAAAGCCGTGCTGCAGCGAGCGCATCTTGGCGCGCGGGTTGGTATTCAACGGCATCGTGATGGTGCGGGCGGCAACCTCACCGGCCTCAATCTCCGCCTGGGTAAAGCCCACAGCAGCAATTTCTGGGCGGGTAAACACGGCGGTTGCTACGGTCTTCAGGCGCAGCGGGGACACGCCCTCACCCAGGGAGTGGTACATAGCGATACGGCCCTGCATCGCGGCAACGGAAGCCAGCGGGAACAGGTCGGAGCAGTCGCCGGCGGCATAGATGCCAGCGACATTGGTGCGGGAAACGCGGTCAACCTCGATGTGACCGGACTTCGTGGTAGCCACACCAACGTGCTCCAAGCCGAGGTTCTTGGTATTCGGGATGGAACCGATGGACATGATGACGTGGGAGCCGTGAATCTCACGGCCATCCTGGGTCTTGACCACGACGTTGCCGTCTTCTGTACGGGAGACCGTCTCCACGCGGCAGTTCTTCTCCAGCTCCACGCCGCGCTCAGCCAGGACGGTCTCGAGGACGTCGGCAGCGTCGGCGTCGTCGTGCGGCAGAATGCGGTCGCGGGAAGCCACCATGGTCACGCGCACGCCCATCTCGGCGAAGGCGGAAACGAACTCAGCACCGGTCACGCCGGAGCCGACGACGATGAGGTGCTCCGGCTCCTCCTTGAGGTCATAGACCTGCTGCCAGGTGAGGATGCGCTCGCCGTCCGGCTGCGCGCCCGGCAGAATGCGCGGGGTGGCACCGGTAGCAACGAGGACGAGGTCCGCGTCGAGGGTCTCAGTGGTGCCATCCTTATGGGTGACATCAACCTTGTGCGCTGCCCCCTTCACGCCATGCTGATCCTCAGAAAAGGCAGCGCGCCCATCAATGACCTTGACGCCGATCTTCTCTAGGCCCGCACGGACGTCACGGGACTGGTTAGCAGCCAGCGCCTGAACACGGCCGTTGAGGGCCTCCAGGCTCAGCTGCAAGGAGCTGAGCTGGTGGTTCAGGCCCATGTCATCGGCGCGGCGGAAGTCGGTGCGAATGTTGGCGCCAGCGATGAAGGACTTTGAGGGCACGCAGTCCAAGAGAACGGAGGAGCCACCGGGGCCCTGTTCCTCAATCAACGTAATGTGCGCGCCGTACTTGGCGCCGGCGGTCGCAGCCTCGTAGCCTGCGGGGCCACCGCCGATGATTACGATGCGGGGGGCTTCCTGTGACACTGTCGCTCCTTTTTTAAAATTCTGCCTATAAGAACTCTGGGAAATCCTTGTCACAGTGTAGTGCTTAGGCGCTTAATCCTCCACGTTGGCAAACTGCTCCGCCACGGAGCCGAAGAGTTTGACGCCCACGCCGATGGCTCGCTCATCGGGGGCCAAATCACCCATATGCAGATCATGCTGCTCGCCTTCACCGGACCAGCAGCCAAGGCGAGCCATGGAGCCGGGCACCTTTTCTAGGTACCACGAGAAATCCTCGCCGCCGGAAGACTGCGGCGCCTGAACCACAGCCTGCGGGTCAATGGCCTGGGCAGCGCTGGCAAGGAGGGCGGTAGAGACGTCGTCATTAAGCACGGGCGGAACCCCACGGTGGTAGACCAGCTCATGCTCCACACCCAGGGGCGCTAGCACCTGTTCCACCAACTCGGAGAAGAGCGTTTGCATATCCCGCCAGATTCCGATGTCTGCCGTGCGCATAGTGCCAGACACAGAGCCGGTCTCAGGGATCGCGTTCGGGGCATAGCCGGAATTCACCTGGCCGAAGACCAAGACGGTGCCGGTGCGCGGATCGACGCGGCGTGAGAGCAAACCTGGCAGGTCCGTCAGCAGCTTGCCCAGCGCATAGACGACGTCCGCCGACAAGTGCGGGCGCGAGGTATGCCCGCCGGGGCCGGAGACGTTGATTTCCACAACATCGGTCGCGGAGGTGATCGCCCCAGCGCGAACGCCGATACGCCCGACGCGCAGCTTTGGTTCGACGTGCACGGCAAAGATGGAGTTCACGCCTTCGAGTGCACCCCACTCGATGACATCGGTGGCGCCGCCTACCCAGACTTCTTCGGCGGGCTGGAAGATGACACGAACACCGAAATCTAGCGGATGCTCGCGATTAAGGTCCGCCAGGGCGCAGGCCGTGGCCAGCGCAATGGTGGTGTGTATGTCATGCCCACACGCGTGCATGACGCCGGGGACCTCGGAGGTGTACTCGAGGCCGGTAACCTCGGTGACGGGGAGCGCATCAATATCGGCACGGAAGGCAAGGCGTCCGAGTTCCGTATCGGGGCCGATGTCCACCATGAGGCCGGTCTCGGGGAAAAGATGCGGCTCCAAGCCGTACTCGCGCAGGGTGCGGGACAGGAAGCGGGTGGTTTCCACCTCGTTATTGGAAGTCTCCGGGTGGCGGTGAATATGGCGGCGCCACGCGATGACCTCCGCGCGGTGGTTGCTGAACCACTCACTGACGTAGTCCGAGATCACTGCTTCCTCCTCCGTGGTTTCCTCTTGGGAAGAGTCTACAACTAGACCATGCGGTTCAGTTAGCCGGGCAGGTCACACGCTAGATATACTGAGCGGTCTGCCCTGACCGACGGTTTCGCTACAGGTCGATATTACGGGGGCCGTAGAGGCGATCGCCGGCGTCACCCAGCCCCGGCACGATATAAGCGTCCTCGTTGAGGGCCGGATCAATCGCTGCGGTGACCAAGCGAACTGGCAAGCCCGAGTTAGCCAGCGCATCAACGCCCGGCTGGGCGGAGACCATGCAAATCGCCGTGATGTCGGTAGCGCCACGGTCCGCAAGGAGCTTCAGGGAGTGCAGGAGGGAACCACCCGTGGCGAGCATCGGGTCAACCACGAAGACGCTGCGGCCGCTGAGATCCTCCGGTAGGGCCTCCAGATAAGGCACCGGCTCGTGGGTTTCCTCATCTCGCGCCATACCGATGAAGCCGACCTGGGCATCCGGAATCATGGACAGGGCCGGGTCAATCATGCCCAGACCAGCACGGATGATGGGCACGATAATCGGCGGGTTTTGCAGGCGGGTGCCCTCCGCCGTGGCGACGGGAGTGACGCAATCAAAATGCTCGACGGGCAAATCACGGGCTGCTTCATACACCAGCATGGTGCCCAGGTCTCGCAGGGCGGCACGGAAAGCGGTGTTATCGCTGCGGGCATCACGCATCAGCGTGAGCCGGGAGGCGGCGAGGGGGTGGTCTACTACGTGGATATCCATGCCCTTCACTGTATAAGAATCCGCCGGGAACCGATCAGCGGGCGGCGCAGTCTAAAAAGGCATGACTAGCTTTGACACATTCACTATTGACACCGAATACACCCGCCGGCTGGCACACGAACTGGCCACCGTCTCCCAAGCCTCCGCCACTCCCCCTCCTGCGTTACCTATAGATTCCGTTCTGGGTGGCTTCACCGGCGCATTTAACTCCGCCATGGAAAACCTCGCTGCCCGCCTTGCCCAGGTCAGGGCGGATGCCGGAGCTGTGGCGGACTCCAGCTTCCGCATGGCCCGCGAGGCCGAGGACGCTGACGGTGCTCTTGCTAGCGCCTGTGGAGGTCTGTGATGTTGGAGTCAGCACTCGCTCACATCGCCCGGATGCAGCCGGCACAGCTTCCCGATGTCTCCCTGCCCACTGTGCCCGATCTCACTGCTGCCGGGCCCTTAGCGGAGATAGCGCACGGAGATCCGCGGGCGCTTTTCGCCACCGCACGCCAGGCCACCGAGGACCTTTCCACGGCGCGCTCTGCGCTAGATTCCGCGCGCGGGCTCATCTCGGCGGCCGTCAGGGACCTCATCGGGCTGGGATTCGAGCTGCTCCAGCGCGGACTGCCTTTAGCCTTGGGCTTGCTCATCCCCAACCCAGCCACACAGGCCGCAGCCCGCTCGGCTTTGCAGGCCTTGGCAATGGAGTACGTCGGCAAGGCGATGCTGCGCGTAAAGCAGCTGGCCGGGGAGCTCCTTCAGGCGGCCGCGCCCCTCGTGCCCATTGCACAACGCGCGGTGCGCCCTTCAGTGCGCGGTCCGCAGGAGGAAGGCGGAGCACGCCACGCGCTGACCACGTCCTCGTCCTCTGATAGCAAAGGAAGCGCGCAAGGCCAGGCCGCGGTGCAAGCCGCACTCTCCCAGCTGGGCACACCCTATGGATGGGGCGGCACCGGCAACGGCAGCTTCGATTGCTCGGGGCTAACCCAATGGGCTTGGCGCCAGGCTGGGGTGGAACTGCCGCGCACCGCTGAAAGCCAGACCGTGGGCCGCCAGGTGAGCGCGGATGAGCTGCAGCCCGGCGACCTCGTTGTGTGGGATGGGCATGTGGCCATGTACTCCGGTGACGGGCAGATGGTGGAGGCCGGCAGCCCCGTGCAAACCAATCCACTGCGCACCAACAACATGGGGATGGCTTTCAAAGGCTTCTGGAGGCCCACAGGGTAGACTATTTGCCCATGAACACCCGCGCTATTGTCCCCATCAAGCTCTCCCTTTCTGAGGGCGATTTTTATACCCTATGGGCGCCAAAGTGGCGCCAGAACGGTTCCGAGTGGCAGGCCTTTCTCGGTGACGACGAATCCGTCCTGCTCTTTAACACCGAAGCCGAGATGCTCTGCTTCCTCGAATCCGGCACGAAGCACGACTTGCTCGACCACCCGAAGTGGGAAGCCTTTAATTCCCAAGCGGCGGACCGTGTCGTGCCAGAAAAGAAACGCGTCTACGACCTCATCGGCATGCCGAAGCACCTGGCCGGCCGCCCCAGCCACGAGAACGTGTCCACCGTCGCACGCTGCCTGGAGATTGCACAGGCACTAGCGGAGGTCTGCGCCGCGGAACACACCGTCATCTTCTTCGCATCGCACTCCATCCTGCGCAACCCTGCCCGCGGAGCCGATCACTACGCCGGTGAACAGGGCATGAGTGAGTGGTCCGGCGTGGGCCGCGTTATCCACAGCAACTGGCGCTCGGTCATCGAAGACCTCGACAAGGTGGTCAAGGTCGTTCCTTCCTCTGACTTCACCCAGGATGCAACCACCAACGCCGCCACCCGCATCTCCGCCGCCAGCGAAGCAGCAGAGGAAGCCCGCAAGAAGGCCGAGGAAGAGCGCAAGGCCGCCGCAGAATCCGCCGATCCTTATGACAGCTCCCCCTGGGCAGCCGCGGGCATCGACCCGGTGAAGATCACCGCCGATCAGAGGACGGTCTACACCCTGCGCACCTACCTCGACGGCAAGCCGGTTTTCTTGGGCAAGTGGGGCGAAATCTTCACCTTCCCCAGCTCCAAGGTGCTGGTGCGCTGGATCATGGAAAACGATGACCACGACCTAGCAAAGGTATCCACCTGGGAGGAAGTCGTTGCCGCAGCGAACGCTGGTGAGCTCGAGGTCACCGTTCACCCGGATAACCAGTACAGCTTCTACGGCATTGTCCGCGATATTGAAAAGGGCCCCGAATCCGTTGATACGGACCAGATGAGCCGTTGCTACGAGGTCTGCGCAGATGCCGCCGACTGGGCCGGGGATGACTCCATCAACTCCTACATGCTGCAGAACCCGCGCTTCCAGGACTACCTGGGCTACATGCTGGGTTCCACCGAGCACGCAGGCTACGTGCCCTCCAAGCCCTACACCGAGCACGCGGAGTCCTGGAAGGGCCTGGAGGAAATGCTGACGAAGCGCTTCTCCCGCTTCTAGTTTTTACTCGGAAGACTCGCTGTCTTCTTCCGCTTCGGAAGCGTTCACATCAGAAGCGTCTTCCGCGAATTCCGGATCCGCTAGCTCCTCGTAGGCGGGTAGGATTTCCTGCTCGATGAGGCGCTGGCGGTCTTCTTCACTGGCAAAAGAGTTCTCAATCGCCTTGATAGTGAGATCGAAGAACTCCTCCAGCCCATAGCCGAAGGTCTCGCTCAGGGCCAGGAAAACGTCACTGAGCTTCTCGCCTGCCACGGTGCAGGTAAAGCCAAGCTGCTGCAGCAGCGGCAGAGGATGGTCAGCCAGCTCCTCTGCGGGCAGCTCCTCCAGCGGCGCGAAGGTCAACGCGATGCGGCGATCCCGCACCCACGCGGATGCCTTGCCAGGGCGAACGCCGTCGAGATCAGCGCTGAAGTCATCGACAAGATCAGTGGCGTGCACAAGGCGTGTCGCACCCGCCTGCACAGCCACCACGGCATCCTCATAGGAGGCAACGTCCCGCTCCCACGGGATGAAATCTGCGCGGAGCTTCTCAGCCGCAGACAACTTTGTCAGCGCAGCACCGGCAACGCCTTCGCCTACATCCCAGCTATTGGCATCGCCCTCAACGATGAGGCGAGCATCAATTCCGGGAACGTCGAGTCCTTCCCGCGCTGCAGCGAGCGCCTCGGCGGCACCGAAGGAGAAAGCACTGGGGCGCAGGCGGAGCTCGGCGTAGACCACGTGGTCGCTGGCAAGCGCCTGCACAACAGCGTGCGTGGCCGCGCGGAGCTCCTCTGGGGTGGAAGCATCCGTGGGCAACGGCGCCAAGAGCGTCACCTTGGGCAGGCCGGCGAAAATCTCAGCGCCGGAGTCTTTATTTTCGGGGCTAATCAGAGGTGCGTCATGCATGAGGATCATCCTAGGACGCGGTCTAGGATTAAGCACGCTATGAAACATGTCCCCGCGATCCTCACTGCCCTCGCCTTGGCCGCGACGCCGCCCGCGTTTGCAGAAGAGGAAGAGTCCTCATCGCCCACGCGCACCACCGCGCCGGATACCGACTCCTGCCCGCATTCCCTTGTTCCCGAGGAACCGACGACCACCTCTGAGAGGTTGGCACCTGGCCAGGAAGCGCCCACTCCCCTTCCCGCGGTTGAGGGCGCTGCGTGCGGTGTGACAGCCCCGCGCGGTTTTCGGGTCAATAAGGACGTTGTGGCTTCGGCGTGGATGGTTAGCGACCTGGATACTGGCGAAATCATCGCCATGAAGGATCCCAACGGGCGCTACCGCCCAGCCTCCATCATCAAGGCGCTGCTGGCGCTCGTGGTCATCGAAGAGCTGCCCCTGGACCAGCGCATCACCGCCACGCTTGACGACGCCTCCGTCGAAGGCTCCGCCGTCGGCCTCGGCCCCGATGGTGTCTATACCGTGGAGCAGCTTTTACAGGGTCTACTCATGGCTTCCGGCAACGACGCCGCGCACGCCCTCGCGCAGGCTGTTGGCGGGGATGAGAAGGCGCTGGAGAAAGTCAACGCGAAGGCACAGGAGATTGGCACGCGCTCGACGGTGGCGGCGAGCTACTCCGGTTTGGACGCGGCAGGCATGTCGACGTCCGCGGCGGATATCTCGTTGATCTACCGCGCGGCTTTTGCCAACGACACCTTCGCGCGCATCGTCGATACCGAGCACGTGGAGTTTCCCGGCTGGGGTGACATGCCCGGTTATGAGCTGTGGAACGACAATGGGCTCTTCCTCAACGACCCGGACGGTATCGGCGGCAAGACGGGCTATACCGAGGACGCGCACCATACCTTCGTCGGCGCGATTAATCGCGGCGGGCGCCGCCTGCAGGCGGTCCTCCTCGATACAACCGTCGAGCATGGTTTCCGCGCTTGGGAGCAGGCGCAGATGCTTCTCGACGAAGCCTCCGACGTCCGCCCCGGCGATGGCGTAGGGCTTGTGGATGATTTCGCGGCTGGACAAGAGGAGCCCTCGGAATCTGCACCAACCACCCCGGCTCCTACCACGCCGTCCACGCCCGCCACCCCGGAGGCGACTGCGGGGTCTTCATCCTTTGGGGACTCGCAGGGCTGGATTGGGTGGCTCGTGGCAGGGCTCGTCGCTCTCCTGGTCGTAGTGGTTGCTACTTTTTCACTACTTCGGCGTTAGCCATAATGTCGTGCTGGCCGCGCAGCGCATTCTTCGGACCAATCGTGGTCACCACGTACAGGGCACCAAAGAAGGCAATGAGCGGGCCGATGAGCGGCACGAGGGAGGCCACGCGCCACCAGTTGCGCTTGATGCTCTGCTGCCAGGTGAGCTTGTTGTGGGTGGTGACATCGCGCACCGTGTATCCAGCTATCAGCTTCGCCGGCGTTGCCCCAACTAGGACTTCGAAGCAGATGTAATAGGCCACCGTGATGATCCCCGAGAAACTGGTGAGCCAGACCTCATTGAGAGTGGAGTTGTACACCCCGACGCTTAGCAAGAGGGAGACACCAATCGCCGCAATGACGTAGTCGATGACGGCCAAAAGCACTCGGGTACCGGGAGTAGCGCGCGGGGCGTCCTGAACAGGCGCGGCGGGTGTGGCAGCATGATGGCTCTCGCCCCAGCGGCCGGTAGTGGCGTAGTCATCGAGCTGCGCCCACGTGAGCCGAGCACCTGATTCCATCATTTGGTCATAGCTGGCTCGGGACGAGGGCTCGCAGAGAATGCGGGCGGCAACGGCGAGTTCCTCGCGTTCGGAGTCCTCGGGGAGGTAGCCGAGGCCTTCGAGGTGGGCGTCAGCAGCCGCTAGCTGCACGCTGAGCTCGCGTGAGGTCGCGCGCGAATCCAGGGTGAAGTGCGCATAAAGGTTCGGGGCAAAAGACGCTGGTAGCATCCCGCCCTACTTTCGCCGCAGCAGGGCCCACGCACCCGCGGCGGCCGCACCAAGGGCAGCACCGGCGCCCAAGGTCACGCCCGTGTTCGGGCCCTGGCGGATCTCGTTGCGGACGCGGATGACTGCCTGATCCGGAACCGGCGGAACCAGCAGTTCGAGAGATTCTTCAGTAGTAGCCGTCCATGCGGAAACATAGAGCACGACGCGCCAGACCAAGTACATGACCACCATGAGGACGATCACCGGGCCAAACACGGCACCGGCTGGGTTGCCTGCCGCGGAGGACATGATGACGGTGGACAGCTGTTTGATGGCCTCAAAGATCACAGCGCCGATAGCCGCGCCCTTCAGACCAGACTTGGTGGGCACCTTCGTGCGCGGCAGGAAAGCCACCATCCACCAGAAGACGAGGAAGTTAGCGATGAGACCGATCACGATGCCGGCGATAACCAGCACCGTTCCCATTCCTGGGAAGGACTCGATACCAACCCACTCGAAGATCTTTTGGGTCAGTCCGGAGGAGCCCGCCGCCGTCACGCCGAAGGCGATAACCATGGCCACGAGCAGGCCGATGAGCCCCAGCAGGTCGCTGAGCTTCTTGGTCACAAAGTTGCCCGGGGCGTCAGTCGGATCCTGCATCCACATCGCCGAAATGCCGATGCGCAGGTTATTCATCCAGCCGAGCCCAGACCACAGGGTGGTGAGGCCACCGATGCCGTACATCGCACCGCGCTGTTCAATCGCGGTATGGAGAAGCTCCGTAATCGAATCCCCCAGATCGCCCGACACGGCGTTCGCGATCTGCTCTTCCAGTTGTTGCATGAGATCGGGGCGATTGGCCAACACGGTGGCGATGGCTGCCACCGTGAGCATGAAGATGGGGAAGATAGCAAGAACCGAGAAATACGTAATTCCGGCCGCGAACTGGTTGCCGCCTTGGCTACCGTAGCGATCCAGCATCTTCATGATGTGGTCGATAAAACCGGACTTCTCGCGGACCTTATCTACCGCTCCCGGCTCATCGGCATAAGCACGCTCGATGCCGTAATCATCGGTCTTCTTCTCATCGGGTTGAGTCGTTGGCGCCACAGGCTTTCCCCTTTTTATGAATTACAGAAATAAGTTACAGAATCCTCTACACAGTCTTCATCATGCTAGCCAACTCAGCCGCGACGCGCGGGGAGAAAGCCCACCGCCTCGTAGACCTTGTCCACGAGCGGGGTGGCAATCTCCGTGGCGTGCTCGGCGCCCTTGGCCAAAATACGCTCCAACTCGCCGCGGTCTTCCATGAGCTCGTCGTAGCGAGCCTTCAGCGGAGTGGTGAAAGCCTCAAGTGCTTCCGCCGTGTCCACCTTCAGGTGGCCATAGCCCTGGCCCTCGTACTTGTCCACGAGGTCCGGGATGCTCTCGCCAGTCAGCGCGGACTGAATGGCCAGCAGGTTGGACACACCGGGCTGCTTCTCGCGGTCAAAGGCCACCACGCCAAGGTCATCGGTCACCGCGGACTTGATGCGCTTGGCGGAGGTCTTGGGAGCATCGAGCAGGTTTACGATGCCCTTCGGGTTTGCGCCCGACTTCGACATCTTGGCCGTTGGCTCCTGCAGGTCATAAATCTTGGCCGAGCCCTCCGGAATGAAGGCCTCCGGCACGCGGAAGACCTCGCCGTACTTGTTGTTGAAGCGCTCCGCCAGGTTGCGGGTGAGCTCAAGGTGCTGGCGCTGGTCCTCCCCCACCGGCACATAGTGCGGGGAATACAGGAGGATATCCGCGGCCATCAGGACGGGATAGGTAAAAAGGCCCACGGACGTGCGGTCCTGGCCCTGCTTGAGGGACTTGTCCTTGAACTGGGTCATGCGGGAGGCCTCACCGAAGCCGGTCAGGCACTGCAAAACCCACGTCAGCTCCGCGTGTGCGGGGACGTGGGATTGTACAAAGAGGGTGGATTTCGCCGGGTCAATACCCAATGCGATGAGCTGCGCGGCGCCCGCCACGGTGCGGTGGCGCAGCTCCTCCGGATTCTGCTCCACCGTGATGGCGTGCAGGTCCGGGATGAAGTAAAAAGCCTCGTGGGAGTCTTGCAGGTCAATCCACTGCTTGAGCGCTCCAAGGTAGTTACCCAGGTGATAGGAGTCCGCCGTGGGCTGAATGCCAGAGAGGACTCGAGAAGCGGAGGTCGATGCAGAAGTGGAGTCAGTCATGGTTGATCACTCTACTCTGCCGCCTCCGCCGGGGAGGCGCTGCGTCGATTAAATCTTGCGGGAGGTCGGGCTAATGACGTCCATCATGACGGCAAAACCGGCCACCATGAACGCGCCGCCAACGCCCTGGAGGACGATCGGGCCAAGGAAGGCAAAGGACGGTCCGACGATGGTCCACCACCAGATACCCAGGGCAAGCAGAATAGCGCCGAGGACAAAGTAGATGATTGCGCGGGTCATGAGCATCTCCTGCGAAATAGAAAGGACGTTAAGACGGGATTATCGTACCACTACTTGGCGTGGGCTACTTGTACTCCACCAGAAGCGGAGAGTGATCGGACCAGCGCTCCTCCACCGTCGGCGCCTTCTCCACCCACGTGCGCTGCGCGCGCTCCAGCATGGCCTTCGTGGCAGCCTGATAGTCAATGCGCCACCCGGCGTCGTTGTTGAAAGCCTGGCCGCGGTAGGTCCACCAGGTATAGGGCCCCTCGGCCTCCGGGTGCAGGCGCCTGGCGACGTCAAACCATTGCGGATCCTTGGCCGCCTCCCAGGCGGTCTTGGTCTCGTAGTCCACCACGCCGAGCCAGTCCCCAAGCCCCTTCTTCTCCTGGGGCTCATCATCCGGGAAAGAGCCAAAAACGCGGTCCATGAAGGCTCGCTCCTCCGGCAAGTGTCCGGACTTCTTCTCGTTGGGCTTGTTGTTCTTCAAGTCCTGGGCGCGGTGGCAGATGTTCCAATCACCGCCGATAACAGACTCCGGATACGTCGCGGCCATCTCATCCAAAACTTCAGAGAATTCATCCAAGAAAAGGTACTTCTCATCCTGCTTCGGGGAATCAGTATCGCCGGAGGGCAGATACAAAGAGGCCACGCGCACGCCTTCCACGGTGGCGGCGATGAAGCGGCCGGATTCGGCGAAGGAGCCGAAGCCCACGGCGACGTCGCCAAGCGCGTGCTTCGATAGGATTCCCACACCCGCGCGGCCCTTGGCGGCGGATTCGGCCTGCACCAGGTTCCATCCGGCCTCCAGGGCTGGGGCCAGGGCCTTCTGGGTCTGCTCGGGGTTGGCGCGCACCTCCTGCATGAGGACGACGTCGGCCGGCGTGGTCTCCAACCACGCGTTCATACCCGGGTTGTTCTCATTGCGCTGTTTGCAGGCCGCGCGGATGCCGTTAACGTTGACGGAGGCGATGGTGAAACTCATGCCGGCCAGTCTAACTCTGTTCAATAATCTTCACGGAAGGGCCGCGGCGGCGCTTGTCCCACATGGTGATAACCCAGGTGATGCAGCCGGCCACCGCCAACCCCGCACCAGCGAGGGCGGTGGAGTTATAGGAATAACCTGCGCCCACGACCGCACCGCCGATAGCAGCACCCGCCGCATTGGCGATATTGAGGGCCGACTGGTTCAACGCCGCCGCGAGGGTCTGCGCATCCCCCGCCACGTTCACCAAGCGCAACTGCAGGGAAGGAACGAGGATGGAGCCGAAGAAGGCCAAGACACCAAAGGCAATCGTGCCCGCCCACGCGTTGTGCGCCAGGAAGTAGAAGGCCACGGACACACCGACCATGCAGATGAGAGCAAAGATGATGCCAAATTCCAGGTTTCGGTCCGCCAGCGCACCGCCAGCAACGTTGCCGACAGTCATACCGATGCCATAGGCCATGAGCACAATCCAGGTGTGGTTCGGGTCCATACCGGCGACCTCCGTCATGGTCCACGTGATGTAGGTGTAGACGGCGAACATGCCGCCAAAGCCGACGGTGCCGAGGAATACGGTGAGCAGAACCTGGCTGTTCTTCAGCGCGCCGAGCTCGGTGAACATATCCGTTTCCGGCATACGCGTCATGTGCGGGAAGAGAAAAAAGAGCAGCACCATCGTTAAGGCTGCAAGGACCACGACTAAGTAGTACGCCGAATGCCAGCCCAGTCCCTGGCCCAACGCTTGGGCTGCCGGGACACCGATCACGGTGGCAACGGAAAGCCCCATGCCCACCATCGACATGGCAAACCCTTGCTTGCCCGGTGGGGCCATCGAGGCCGCCGCCAGATTAGCTACGGAAAAGTATGCGCCATGCGGCAGACCCGCAATGAAGCGCGCCACCAGCAGAACACCGTAGTTCGGGGCCAGGGCCGTCAGCAGGTTACCCACGAGTAGAAAGCCTATGAGCAGGATAATCAGTCGGCGGCGTGGAAGTTTGCCCGTGAGCGCCGCAATCACTGGCGCGCCCACGACGACACCAAGCGCATAGACGGAGATAACCACCGACGCCGTGTCTTCCATAATACCGAAATCATCCGCGATGAGTGGCAGCAGGCCCATCGAGGTGAACTCGGTGGTGCCGATGGCGAAGGCACCCAGCGCCATGGCGATCATCACGATGGTGCGGCGCGTCGCGGAGATTTCCGTCTGGCGCGGGACGGGACGGCGTTGGATACTGGTATTCATCGGTTTCACGGGGGCAGACCTTAGTACTTCCCCTCCCGAGCTCGTAAGTCCAGCCGGAAAGGCTGTGCCAAGTACACAGACCCCTCCCGCGGGTGGCGCGAGTCACAGGGGGACCGGCACCGCGAGAAAATAAGACAGGTATCCTGTGAGGTTGAACAGTTTTCAACTTCTTTAGGAGAACCATGGCAAAGATTATCTGGACCCGTACCGACGAGGCGCCGTTGCTGGCGACCTACTCCTTCAAGCCCGTCGTGGAGGCCTTCGCGTCCACCGCAGGCATCGAGGTGGAAACCCGCGACATTTCCCTAGCCGGCCGCATCCTGGCCCAGTTCCCGGAGCGCCTTGGTGACAAGAAGGTCTCCGATGCCCTGGCTGAGCTCGGCGAGCTGGCCAAGACGCCGGAAGCCAACATCATTAAGCTGCCGAACATCTCCGCTTCCCTGGTGCAGCTGAAGAAGGCCATCGCTGAGCTGCAGGCAGCCGGTTTTGATCTCCCGGAGTACGAAGAGGCTCAGGAGAAGTACGACGCCGTCAAGGGCTCCGCTGTGAACCCGGTTCTGCGTGAGGGCAACTCCGACCGCCGCGCCCCGATTGCAGTCAAGAACTTTGCTAAGAAGAACCCGCACAAGATGGGCGCGTGGTCCGCTGATTCCAAGACCAACGTGGCCACCATGGACGCTAACGACTTCCGCCACAACGAGAAGTCCGTCATCATGCCGGAGGAGGACACCCTCTCCATCGTTCTGAAGACCGCCGAGGGCGAGCAGCCCCTGCTGGAGAAGCTGCCGGTCCTCAAGGGCGAGGTCATCGACGGCACCTTCATGTCCGCCAAGGCACTCGACGAGTTCCTCAAGGCTCAGGTTGCCCGTGCCAAGGAAGAGGGCGTGCTCTTCTCCGCTCACCTCAAGGCCACCATGATGAAGGTGTCTGACCCCATCATCTTCGGCCATGTCGTCCGCGCTTTCTTCGCTGATGTCTTTGAGAAGTACGGCGAGGAGCTCGAGGCTGCTGGCCTCAACGGCGAGAACGGCCTGGGCGCTATCTACGAGGGTCTGGACAAGCTCGAGAACGGTGCTGAGATCAAGGCTGCCTTCGACGACGCGCTTGTCGACGGTCCGGACCTCGCCATGGTCAACTCCCACAAGGGTATTACCAACCTGCACGTTCCGTCCGACGTCATCATCGATGCCTCCATGCCGGCTATGATCCGCACCTCCGGCCACATGTGGAACAAGAACGACGAGGAGCAGGACACCCTCGCCGTCATCCCGGATTCCTCCTACGCCGGCGTTTACCAGGCAGTCATCGAGGACTGCAAGGCTAACGGCGCCTACGATCCGACCACCATGGGTACCGTCCCGAACGTCGGCCTCATGGCACAGAAGGCTGAGGAGTACGGCTCCCACAACAAGACCTTCAAGGTGCCGGCTGCCGGCACCGTTGAGGTCCGCAACTCCAAGGGTGAGGCCCTTATCTCCCACGACGTGGAGGAGGGCGACATCTGGCGCGCTTGCCAGACCAAGGACGCCCCGATCCAGGACTGGGTCAAGCTGGCCGTCAACCGTGCTCGCCTGTCCGGCATGAAGGCCATCTTCTGGCTCGACCCGGAGCGCGGCCACGACGCCAACCTCATCGAGCTGGTCAACAAGTACCTGCAGGACCACGACACCGAGGGTCTCGACATCTCCATCGAGGATCCGGTCACCGCGACCAAGATCTCCGTCGAGCGCATCCGCAAGGGCGAGGACACCATCTCGGTCACCGGCAACGTTCTGCGTGACTACAACACCGACCTCTTCCCCATCCTCGAGCTAGGCACCTCCGCAAAGATGCTGTCTGTGGTTCCGCTCATGGCTGGCGGTGGCCTGTTCGAGACCGGTGCCGGCGGCTCCGCCCCGAAGCACGTCCAGCAGGTCCAGGAAGAAAACCACCTGCGCTGGGACTCCCTCGGTGAGTTCCTGGCCCTGGCTGAGTCCTTCCGCCACGAGCACAACACCAACGGCAACGCCAAGGCCGGCGTGCTGGCCGCTGCTCTGGACAAGGCCACCGAGACCCTGCTGGATGCTGGCAAGTCCCCGTCCCGCAAGGTGGGCGAGAACGACAACCGCGGCTCCCACTTCTTCCTGACCCTTAACTGGGCCAAGGAGCTGGCTGCACAGACCGACGACGCCGAGCTGGCCGAGGCTTTCAAGCCAGTTGCTGAGTCCCTCGAGGCCAAGGCAGGCGAGATTGAGCAGGCGCTTCTCGACGTCCAAGGCTCCCCCGTCGACCTCGGCGGCTACTACGCCCCGAACGAGGAGAAGCTAGCCGAGGTCATGCGCCCAGTCGCTGCCTTCAACGACATCATTGATGGCCTGAAGAAGTAATTCGGCGCTAGGCACTTAACAAAAGACCGCTTCGTCTCCTCCCTGGAGTTCGAGGCGGTCTTTTCTTGCTTCATTAACCACAAACAGGCCTAAACAGCACTCCGCGACGCTATTTTTACCCGTTGAGCTGCGAGAGCTTTTTCTTGACTGATTCTTGCTTCTCGTGCCTTATCTCGCGGGGTTTTCATCCTTTTCACGCCGAGGCCCCCAGTTATTTAAAAAGTTTTTCACTACTTGGGAACCGAGAAGCCATCACCTCCGACTAGTAGTGCAGTTGATATCAGCGCCTGTCCATCGCCCTTTGCTGAGCGCCCCGCGAACGTTCAGCAGGGGCCTTCACCAAAGACACTGAAAAGAGCACTACCTATGAGTCGGACGGCTCTGCGATCTTTCATTCAGCGCATTCACTTTTATGGCGGTATGTTCGTCGGCCCCTTCATCCTCGTTGCGGCATTGACTGGCTGCCTCTATGCCATGGCACCCACCCTGGAGAAGGTGGTGTACCACGATGTCATCTCCGTTCCGGCGGTCGAGCACCCCGTGAGCTTGGAAGAACAAATCCAGGCCGCACAGCACGAGCACCCAGGCATGCCTGTGTCCCAAGTCTGGCCGGCAACCAACCCCACGGATTCCACGCGCGTGTTGGTGTCTGATGACAGTATCGATGAAAGCCTCCAGCGCACCGTCTTCATCAATCCGGCCAACGCCGAGGTCATCGGGGACTACCCCACCTACTCCGGCCTGGGCGAGATGCCGCTGCGCCGCTGGATTTCCTCCCTGCACGAAAGCTTCCACTTGGGCAAGGTCGGTGAGCTCTACTCAGAGTTGGCCGCCTCCTGGCTATGGGTCATGGCCTGCGGCGGTCTTTATATGTGGTGGATTCGCCGCCGCCCGAAGAACAAGGCAACCGGGAACGCCGCTCAGCAGCCGAAGCGCTCTGCCCGCTGGAAGGCCACCCGTCTGCATTCCACCGTCGGCGCCTGGATCTTCATTGGTCTGCTTGGTCTCTCTGCCACCGGTATCACGTGGTCGGGACTGGCCGGCGACAACGTTGATTCCCTAGTGGAGCGCATGCAGTGGAAGGCCACCCCCATCGAGACTGCCCTCCCCGGCACCACCGCTGAAACGCATGAGCACACCATGCATGAAGGTCATGAAGGGCATGGGGTTGGAGGGGCATCGTCAAGCACGAACATAGCTGCCGAGGCCGAGCGCGTCTTCGCCACCGGCCGCGCCGAGGGACTCACCGGCCCGCTACGTATGTACCCACCGGAGGACGCCCACTCCGCCTGGCAGGTCAGCGAACGCTGGGTGGAATGGCGCACCACCTCCGATGCAATTTCGGTAGATGGCGCCACCGGCGACGTCATCGACCGCCAGCCTTTCTCCAGCCTGCCGCTGTTTAGCAAGCTCAGCAGCTGGGGCATCTACCTGCACATGGGCATCATGTTCGGGCTGCCATTGCAGATTGCGCTACTCACGCTGGGTCTCGCCACCGCCGCTCTCGTGGTGCTGGGGTACTACATGTGGTGGAAACGTCGCCCACGCTTCCTCCCGACTGCCCACTTCTCCTGGGCCACCACAGGACTGGGCGCGCTTTTCGCGGCCACCGTGGGCGTCTTCCTGCCGCTCTTAGGAATCACCTTGGCGGCGTTCCTGGTTCTCGACATCGTCCTGGTGTACCGTGCCACCACTCCACGCAGGGAACGCACGCCAGTCCTCATGGGCTCATAGTGAAAGCCATCACATAGGGACGGGCTTATTAGGTACGGTGGTTTCTTATGACTAACCCACTACTGACCCCCTCTACGCTGCCCTATCAGCTCCCGCCGTTTGCGGAGATCAAGGTAGAGCACTACCGCCCCGCTTTCGACGAAGCACTCGCGCTTCACGACGCCGAGATCGCCTCCATCACCGACAACCCCGCCGCGCCTACGTGGGAAAACACCGTGGAGGCGCTCGAGCGATCCGGCCAGGACCTCGACCGCGTCATGGCGGTCTTCGGCAACCTCTCCGGTACGGATGTCACCGAGGAGATGGAGGAGATCGCCGCCGACATCTACCCGCGCCTGTCCGCGCACTACGACGCGATGTACCAGAACGAGGTTCTCTACGCGCGCATCAAGGAGGCGACGCCGCCTGCCGACGACGCGGAAGGCCAGCGCCTCCACGACCACCTCCTGCGCACCTTTGCCCGCAAGGGTGCCGATCTCGATGCGACTGGCAAGGCCCGCCTGTCTGAGATCAACCAGCGCCTTTCTGCACTGTCGGAGGAATTTGGCCGCAACCTCATGGCATCTACCCGCGAGCGCGCGGTCTCCTTCACCGAGGAGGAACTCGAAGGTCTGCCCGCCGAGCGCATCGCCTCCGCCAAAGCCGACGCTGAGGCGCTTGGCCGCGAGGGCTATGCCATCCCGCTGGAGCTGCCGACCGTGCAATCGGAGCTGAGCCGCCTGGCGCGGGAGAATGCGAGGGGGAGGTTGTATGGGGCGTCGGCAAGCAGGGGCTCCGAAAACAACATCCCGGGGCTCATCGAGGCCGTCCAACTGCGCGCCGAACGGGCCGAGCTGCTGGGCTTTGCCTCTCATGCCGACTACGTGATCGCCGAGGAAACCGCCGCGACTGCCGACGCCGCCCGCACCATGCTCTTCGACCTCGCCCCCGCCGCCGCGGCCAATGCCGAAGGCGAGCAGAAGCTCCTCGCTGAAGAGGCTGAGCTCAACAGCCAGGGATTCACCGCCGCCGACTGGCCCTACTGGGAATCCAAGGTCCGCGCCCGCGACTTCTCCCTCGACGAGGAGGAGCTGCGCAAGTACTTCCCGCTGGACCAGGTCCTAGAGAAGGGCGTCTTTGCCGCCGCCGAACGTCTCTACGGCATCACCGTTATCCCGCGCGATGACCTCGAGGGCTACGCGGAGGGGGTTCGCGTGTGGGAGGTGCGGGACGGTTCCGTCCCGCACGGGGAAAAGGACTCGCACGGGATCGGTCTCCTCCTCACCGACTACTTCGGGCGCCCCACCAAGCGCGGCGGCGCATGGATGAGCGAGTTCGTGGGGCAGTCCCGACTGCTGGAGCGCAAGCCGGTCATCGTCAACGTCATGGGCATCACCAAGCCCGCCGACGGCTCCCAACCGCTGCTGAGCATGGATGAGGTCCGCACTGTCTTCCACGAATTCGGTCACGCCCTGCACGGCCTGCTTTCCGACGTCCGCTACCCCACCTTCGCCGGCACCAACGTACCGCGTGACTGGGTGGAATTCCCCTCGCAGATCAACGAGAACTGGGCACTGGATAAGAACTTGGTCAAGGAGTACGCCCGCCACGTGGAGACGGGCGAACCTATTCCGGACGAGCTTCTCGACGCCATCTCCGCCGCCTCCGAGTTCGGCCAGGGATTCGCCACCTCGGAGTATCTGGGGGCGTCGATCATCGACCTCGCGTGGCATTCCCTGAGCGCGTCGGAGGCCGCCGAGTTGGAAGCTACACCGGAGGCCATCGCCGAGTTCGAGGCCGAGGCCCTGCGCGCGGCCGGGCTAGACAACGAGCTCATTGCGCCGCGCTATCGCTCGACCTACTTCAACCACATCTTCGCCGGTGGCTACTCCGCGGGCTACTACTCCTATCTCTGGGCCGAGGCCCTCGATGCCGATGGTTTCGAGTGGTTCAAGGAGCAAACCGACCTTCGCGAGGCCGGCCAAAAGTTCCGCGATGTCATCCTGTCGAAGGGCGCATCCCGCGACTTCACGGAGGCTTACCGCGAGTTCCGCGGCCGCGACAAGGACGTCGCCCCGCTGCTCAAGCGCCGCGGCCTTGCCGGCGCCTAGTGCCGACTAGTTATCCACAGATTTCGTCGGATGGCTAGTCCGGGGCTTGGCGGCAGGATGGGGTGCTTTTAGGCTGCGGAGTATGAGATTGCAGACATACTTCGCCGCACTCGGCCGCGCCATTGACCTGGTGGCCGAGTGCGCGGGCCTGTCTGAATCTGACTTGGTGTCCCTTGGCGCCACGCCTGCCGACGCCACCGTGTTCCTCTCTCTTCACCACACCTACTTCGGGCATACCTCCTCGACGAAGAAGCAGCGCACGGCGGTTGCAGCCGCCCGCCGGCGCGGGCACGGGCTGGTGACCTTGCAGCTTATCGAGCACTTCGTGGCCAAAGTCCGGGACCACAACAAAGCGTGGGATTTGCGGGTGGAGCTGTGCCAGACCAGCGCTGAGTTGGTGGAAAAGGTAGCGCGCAAGCGGTTGCGGATGATGCGCAAGCCCCGCACGTATGCCGAGCGCGCCAAGCTCACCCAGCATGGCAACGGCCTGGCCACGCTCACGGTCACCGCGGACTCGCTGCAGCTGACCGGCGTCTTCGAAGGCATCGACCAGGAACGCCCCGGCGAGAGCTTCTTGGAGAATCTGGAGGGCGGTGGCGTCAAAACTGAGGTTGCCACCATGGCGGTCCTGCAGCTCGATGACTACGCAGAACTGCTCAAGGGCAATACCGACAAGGATGGCGAAGAGTTCATCGTCCGCACAACAAGTGGCGCGACGATGACCGGTTCGCAGCTAGTGGAGCGCGCTCTGCTGGACAAGGGGATCATCGTGGCTGTCAGCCGCGAGCACGGCCCGCTCGATGTCTTCCGCTTCCAGCGCTTCGCCACCACGAAGCAGCGCCTCGCCTTGGCTGCGGAGAATCCGTGCTGTGCATGGGAGGGCTGCAAGGTTCCTTTTGAGAAATGCCAAATCCACCACATCAAAGCCTGGGCCCGCGGCGGGCCCACCAACATCCTCAACCTGGTGCCACTGTGTCCGTACCACAACGGAGTCAACGACGATGACCCCGATGCCCCGCCCTCACGCGGCCACATGGACCGTATCGGCGGGCGGGTGGCATGGATCCCGCCATACGACGCCGCACCGGTCTTCACCAGCGCCTTCAATTAGCCCCCCTTCAACTACCCCCAATGCCCGCTAAGGCACCGGTGTGCCCCGTCCCGCCAGTGCAGGTAGCAGTGCAAGCAACGCCGCTACCAGCGCCAGGGCATTCTTCCAGCACTGTTTGGTCGTACCCCGCAGGAAACCGCCTCCTCGCGGGGCATTCGGCGTGCCGGCTTAATTCATGGAACTGATCATGCGCTCAAGCCTGTCCCGCAGGAATTTTGGCCGTGCCGGTTGGCCGTGCCGGTTGGCCGTACCGGTTGGCTGGGCGGTCGGTTTGGCGGGCGTGCCGGCTTAGCCGGCGTTGCGCAGCGCTGTGGCGAGACCATTCATCGTGACCTGGATGGTCTTGGACACCAGGAACTGATCGTCGCCGCGGCGGTAGCGACGCAGCAGCTCCAACTGGATGGCGTTGAGCGGAAGCAGGTACGGGTAGCGCCGCTTGAGCGACCGCGCCTGGCGCTGGTTCTCACTGACCAACTCCGCGTTGCCGGTGACCTTGAGGTAGACCTCGCGGGTGCGCTCAAACTCCTCGGAAATCAGGCTGAAGATACGGTCCGCAGTTTCTTTGTCATCAACCAAGTTGGCATACAGGCGTGCCAGCTGCATCTCCGCCTTGGCCATGACCTGCGCCATGTTGGCGAACACGGAGCGGAAGAAAGGCCACGTACGGTACAGCTCACGCAGCTCCTCCCAGCGCTTCTCCACTTCTCCATCGCCGCTTTTTACTCCGGCCTTTCCGGTTTCTGCTCCATCCGCAGTGGCATTTACTTCTTCTACGCTGGCCAGTCCTACTCCACATTCACCACCGGAGGATTGCTGTACCCACGCTGTCACCGCACTGCCCACGCCGAACCAGCCCGGAATGTTGGTGCGGGACTGTGACCACGACAGCACCCAGGGAATCGCTCGCAAATCCGTAATCGCGGTGGTCTGCTTACGCGAGGTCGGGCGCGAGCCCAGGTTAAGCTCGCCGATTTCGTGCAGCGGAGTGGACTGGGTGAAGTAGGCGATAAACCCGGGGTCATCAACCAGCTGGCAGTACGCCGTACCGCTCAAGTCCGCCAGCTCCCGCATGATGTCGTAGGCCCGCTCGGGATCCGCAATCGGCTCGGTATCCAACAACGATGCCTCCAACGCACCGGAAACGAAAGCCTCCAAATGACGGCGCGCGGTCTCCGGAGCTCCATACTTCGCAGAAATCACCTCGCCCTGCTCAGTAATACGCACCGAACCCGAGACCGCGCCCTTCGGCTGCGCCAGAATCGCATCATACGTCGGGCCACCGCCGCGGCCCACCGCACCACCACGGCCATGCGCCAAACGCAGCTCCACGCCGTGGCGCTCACACAGCTCAACTAGGGCCAATTCGGCGTCGTACAGCGCCCAATTCGCCTGCAGATACCCGCCGTCCTTGTTGGAATCCGAATACCCCAACATAACCTCTTGCACATCCCCGCGCGAGCGCAGATGCTCGCGGTACACGGGCACCTGCCAGAGCTTCTCCAGGATGCCAGCACCCGCTTTCAAATCCTCGATGGTCTCAAACAGCGGCACCACATCTACCTGGTTCAGCCCCACCTCCTTGAGCAGCACCATCGGCTCCAAAATATCGGAGACCGTTCCCGTCATAGAGATAATGCAGTGCGACACCGACTTCGGTCCAAAGTCCCGCACAGCGCGGGCCGCCGCACGGAAGATGCCCAGTTCCTTCGCGGTATCTTCGCTGAACGTCCCCTCCGATCCCGGGAAAAGCAGCGGGCGGTTGGTCTGCAACTCCCGCACGAGCAACGCAACCTTGTCTTCCTCCCCCAGCCCGCGGTAGTCCGGGGTGATGTTGGCCGCAGCGAAAACCTCGGTGAGGACGTTCTCAAAGGACTCCGAATTCTGGCGCATATCCAGCGTTGAGAGATGGAATCCAAACGTCGTCACCGCCGAACGCAGCCGTGCCAGACGGTCATCGGCGATGATGTCATCGTTGAACTGGCGCAGCGAGCGGTCGATCACATCCAGGTCCCGCTTGAGCTCCTCCGGAGACGCATAGGCGCTTGGCGACGCCTCCCCTTCCAACCTCGCCAGCACCTTCTTCCGGATGCCGAAGATGGCCCGGCGATAGGGCTCGTCGACGCGAGATTTTTCGTCGTTGTGGGCGGCGTCGGCAAGCGCGCCCAGCTCCTTGGAGCTGGAGGAATAGCGGTCTGATAGAGAGAGTTCGCGCTCCAGCTCGCCGAGCTCGTCGGCGTAGTACTGGAGCACCGTCGCCGCGGCTTTGCGGGTGGCATAGGTCAGGGTGTGCTCATTGACAAAGGGGTTGCCGTCATGGTCGCCGCCAATCCAAGAGCCAGGGCGGACGACGGGGGAATCGGGAAGCTGCTGGCCAAAGGTCTCACGCATGGCGTGACGGATAGCGCGGTTGAGGGCGGGGACCTGGTCGAGCAACGAAAGCTTGTAATAGCGCAGGCCGACGTCAATCTCGTCCTCAAGGGTGGGACGGGCGATGCGAATCAGCGCGGTCTGCCACAGTAGCGTCATGCGCAGGTACATTTCCTTCTCAATCGCCGCCATGTCGCCGCCGCGGTGTGCTTCCTTGAGGAGGTTCTTGATGCGGGTCTGGGTATCGAAGACGGTACGGCGGCGAGTTTCGGTGGGGTGCGCGGTGAGAACGGGGGCAACGTGCGCACCGCGGATGACGGAGGCGGCGTCGGCGGGCGCAACACCTTCTTCTTTGAGCTTGGCGAATGTCTTGCGCAGGGAAACCGGCGCCTCGACGGACTCGTCATCCAAGTCCTCCGCTAGGTTCGCGATGAGCGCGAAATAGCTGAACGCTCGCGCCACGAGGTTGACTTTGGTGATGTCGAGGTCGCGGAAAATAGCGACGAGATCTTCCGGCTTGGCATCGCCGTGCGCGATGTCGAAGGCCATGCGGCGGGTGGATTCGACGAGCTCAAAGACGTCCTCGCCCTCCTGCTGCGCGATAACTCGGCCGAGCACCCGGCCGAGGAAGCGGATGTCTTCGAAGCGGATGTCTTCGCGGACTTGTTCTGGGGCAGGTGTGCTCACGGCGAGGAGCCTTTCTGGGAGTGATGTGTTCGGCTGGCACATCTCAATGTAGCCCAGAGCACTATTGGGTGATAGTTATTTGCCGAAAGAGCTCGCGGGCAGAAAGGGGTGCGGACAGAAAGAGTTAATGGGCAAAGGACGCGAGCCACGCGGCGTGGAGGCGCGAGTCGCCGTTTTCTTCCGGATGGAAGCTCAGCGCTGTGACGTGTCCCTGCCGCACACCGACGATCACTTCGTGCCCCGCAGTAAGACGAGTTAGCTCCCCGTCATGCCCGGCACTATCTGTGCACGCCACACCAGATTTAGCGCTCACACCCGCACTGAGAACTTCACTGCTACTTGACGCGCCACTAGCCCTTGCCGCGCCACCAGCCGCAGTACCACGCGCAGGGGCAGGCACGGTAGCGATAGCCTCCACACCTTCGCCCACACGGGTGACGATGGGCGCGCGGATGAAGCTCGCCTCAATGTCTAGCGTGATGCTTCGGGCCCCTGTGTCATGAGCCTCGGTGTCGTCATGCGCCGCGGCGTCTCGGGACTCGGTGCGCCGCGTCCCGGCCTCGGAGGCCTCTACATCGGGTCGCTGACTTTGCATCGCGACGGGAACGACGCGCTCCTCGGAGAAGCGTTGGTTCCCGAAGGCGTTGCGGCGCACGGTGACGTCGATAAGCCCCAGCGTCTGCTGGCCCGGCGCGGGGTTCTCCAGGTCGCGAGCGCTGTAGATGAGCCCCGCGCAGGTGGCAAGAACCGGCAGCCCGCCCTCGACGGCTCGGCGCAACGGCTCCGCGACGCCGAAGGAGCGCGCCAGCTTATCGATGGTGCTCGACTCTCCACCGGGCAGAATGATTCCGCCCAGCCCGTCGAGATCCTGCGGCAGGCGCACCCGGCGTGTTTCAGCGCCGAGGCTCTCCAACACGGAGAGATGTTCCTCCACACCACCCTGCAGGGCAAGCACGCCGACGAGCGGTCGCGCCGTGTCCGCCGCAGTCATTCCCTTTGCACGCTCTGTGTTCATTACGCGGTTCATTGCGCGGTTCATTACGCGCACCGCGTTTACCAGCCGCGCTCGGCCAGGCGGTGCGGGGCGGGGATGTCGTTGACGTTGATGCCCACCATGGCTTCGCCCAGGCCGCGGCTGATCTTGGCCAGCTCGGCCGGCTGGTCGTAGAGGGTGGCAGCCTTAACGATGGCTTCCGCGCGCTTCGCAGGCTCACCAGACTTGAAGATGCCGGAGCCGACGAAGACGCCTTCGGCGCCCATCTGGCGGACGAGCGCGGCGTCGGCAGGCGTGGCCACACCACCAGCGACAAACAGCACGACCGGCAGCTTGCCGGTCTCCGCAACCTCAGCAACAAGGTCATACGGTGCCTGCAGTTCCTTGGCTGCGACGTAGAGCTCGTCGCGATCCAGGTTCTGGAGGCGCGCGATTTCACCCTTGATGGTGCGCAGGTGCTTGACGGCCTCGGAGACGTCGCCAGTGCCAGCCTCGCCCTTGGAGCGAATCATGGCCGCACCTTCGGTGATGCGGCGCAGGGCCTCGCCCAGGTTCGTCGCGCCACACACGAAAGGAACGTCGAAATCCCACTTGTTGATGTGGTTAACGTAGTCGGCCGGGCTGAGCACCTCGGACTCATCGATGAAATCGACGCCCAGCTCACCGAGAATCTGCGCCTCGACGAAGTGACCGATGCGGGCCTTCGCCATCACCGGGATATCCACGGCGTTGACGATGCCCTCGATGAGGTCCGGGTCAGACATGCGAGCCACGCCGCCCTGAGCGCGGATATCGGCCGGTACGCGCTCGAGCGCCATGACGGCGGACGCACCCGCATCTTCAGCAATTCGAGCCTGCTCCGGGGTCACGACATCCATGATGACGCCGCCCTTGAGCATGTCAGCCAGTCCACGCTTGACGCGCGTCGTGGCGCGTCCCTGTTCAATCTTCTGTTCAGTCATGGCTCACATAGTGGACCAGGAAATTGGTCCAAGACAAGAGCCATTTTTAGAGTGTTGAATTAGACCACTTATGATGGGGTCGTGTCTTTCCGCCTCGATCCATCTGATACGCGCGCTCTGCCGGTGCAGATTGCCGAAGCCCTCCGCACCCAAGTCGCGGCGGGCATTCTGCTGCCCGGAGAGCAGGTTCCGTCAACCCGTTCGCTGGCGCGCGATTTGGGCATTTCCCGAGGCAGCGTGGTTACTGCCTACGAACAGCTCACCGCCGAGGGCTACCTCACTGCGTCGGTGGGCTCGGGCACCATCATCAACCCTCACCTACCCCACGGACGCACCCCACAGCCCGCCCCGGCACCGCGGCCCTCCCCTACCCCACCGCGCGTAGAGTTGACGCCGGGTTTGCCCGATACCGAAGGAATCATCACCCCCGAATGGAGGGCGGCGTGGCGCAAGGCCGCGGTGAATCCTTCCGGCGATCTCCCCCGCGAAGCGGCCGCGCACCTGCGCCACATGCGCGGGCTCACCGTCGACCCGGCCTACGTCGTCATCACCGCCGGCGCCCGCGACGGGCTGTCGGTGCTGCTGCGCGCGCTGGGCAGCCAGTTGCGCGTGGGCGTGGAGTCCCCCGGGTACCCCAGCCTGCGCCGCGTCCCCCAGGCTTTGGGCCACACGCTTGTCGACGTCCCCACCGACGCCCACGGCGTCACCGTCCCCACCGTTGACCTCGACGTTCTCATCGTCACCCCCTCCCACCAGCACCCTTATGGCGGTTCCCTGCCGGCGGCCCGGCGCGCGGAGCTCGTCGAATGGGCACGCAGCAACGACGTGCTCATCATCGAGGATGACTTCGATTCCGAGCTGCGCTACGTCGGCCAACCTCTTCCTGCCCTGGCCGCGCTCGCCCCAGAGCACACCGTCTTGCTGGGAACGTTTTCTTCGGTGATTTCGCCGTCGATTGCCTGCGGCTATCTGGTCGTGCCACCGAGCTTACGCTCGGCGGTGGATCGCGTGCGGGAGGTCTTCGGCCAGCCCGTCGGCGCAATTCCCCAGGCGGCACTGGCAAATTACCTGGCCAGCGGTGCGCTGCGGCGGCACACCGGGCGGATGCGCCGTGCCTACAAGCGCCGCCGCGACCTCGTCCAAGCCGCGCTGGAAGACGCTCCCGCTACCCTTCTGCCCATCCACGGCGGACTCCATGCGGTGTTGCTATGCGACAACGCCGTGGTCGACCGCGCGGCTTCCCTAGGGCTGACGCTCACCCCGCTCAGCGATTACTGGGGCGGCGTGGCCGCCGAGGAAGGCGTGGTCTTGGGCTTCGGGCATTTGAGCGATGTTGAGCTCGCCGCCGCGCTGGAGCTGGTTAAGCAGGCCCTAGCGTAATAATCCGTGGCGCAGCCACTCTGCGCCACGCTAGCATTGGCGGCATGAAGATTTCGTTACATGGACAATCCGCCGTGGCCGTCGAAGCGCCCCAGGGCCGCATCATCATCGATCCCGGTCCTCTTTCAGACCTCAGTTGCCTGGATAATGCCGGCGCGGTGCTGCTCACTCACGCACATGGCGACCACCTCGACGTCGACACCGTGCGCGCGAGCGGCCTACCGGTGTGGGGGACGCAGGAAGCCGTAGACGCCATCGGTTCCGGCACCGCAGTCCACACAGGCGAGGAGTTCGAAGTCCTGGGCCTGAAAATCCGCGCGGTGGGCGGGCTCCACGAGGAAATCCACCCCAACATCCCACGTCCGGAGAACCTGGGCTATTTCTTCAATGGAGTGCTGCACCCCGGCGACCAGTGGGTTACCTCGGAAGGACGCACGGTAGACGTCCTCCTGCTCCCCATCGCCGGGCCGTGGGTGCGCGGGGCGGATGCCGCGGATTACGCCATGCGCATCGGTGCGCGCGTGACAGTACCCATCCATGACGCCGTACTGTCCGACGCCGGCAAGCAGATCACCGACGGCATGCTCCAACGCGCCGGCGTAACCGGCTACCAGCGCCTGCTCGTTGGGGAAAGCATCGACATCCAACAGCGGCCTTGAGCCTTCGCACTGCATGGAGATCTACAGCACACACAGGCCTCCAAACCAACCGCTCGGTCTATTTTTATTCTCGGGCTTGCCTGCGGTTTCTAGAAAGCCACTAACAGCACTGAACCGCTTGGTCTAGCCTTTTGTGACATGAGCACCAAATACGATAATTCCGCAGTCAACGAGTGGTCGTTCGCGACCCGCGCCCTCCACGCCGGCCAGAACCTGGACGGCTCCACCAACGCACGCAACGTGCCGATTTACCAGACCACGTCCTACGTCTTCAACGACGCCGAGCACGCCGCCAACCGCTTTAACCTCTCGGATGCCGGCCCGATTTATACCCGCCTGACCAACCCCACGCAGGATGCGCTCGAGGAGCGCCTCGCTTCCCTCGAGGGCGGCGTCGCCGCCGTAGCTTTCGCCTCCGGCCAGGCCGCCGAGACCGCCGCCATTTTGAACCTGGCCTCCGCCGGCGACCACATTGTTACTTCCCCGCGCCTCTACGGCGGCACCTCCACGCTGTTTACCGTCACCTTGAAGCGCCTCGGCATCGACGTCACCCTCGTCGAGAACCCGGATGACCCAGCCTCCTGGCAGGACGCCGTCCAACCGAACACCAAGGCCTTCTACGGCGAGACCTTCGGCAACCCAGTCGCCGATGTCCTCGACATCCCCGCCATCGCCGAGGTTGCGCACAAGAACCAGGTCCCGCTCATCGTGGACAACACCATCGCCACCGGCGCACTCGCCCGCCCGCTGGAGCTGGGCGCGGATATCGTCGTCGTCTCCACCACCAAGTTCTACAGCGGCAACGGCTCCGCCATCGGCGGTGCCATCATCGATGGCGGCTCCTTCGATTGGACCGTCGAGCGCGACGGCGAGCCGGTCTTCCCCTACTTCGTTACCCCAGACGAGGCTTACCACGGCCTCAAGTACGCCGACCTGGGCGCACCAGCCTTCGCTGTCAAGGCGCGCGCGGGCCTGTTGCGCGATACGGGTGCCGCCATCTCCCCCTTCAACGCCTGGCTGACGCTGAATGGTATTGAGACGTTGCAGTTGCGCGTCGAGAAGCACAATGCCAACGCTCAGGCCGTGGCCGAGTACTTGGAGTCCCACGCCAAGGTCACCACCGTCAACTACGCCGGCCTGGACTCCTCCCCATACAAGCAAGTCAAGGAGAAGTTGGGCTACGACTACACCGGCTCCGTGCTCTCCTTCGACATCGACGGCGGCCGCGAAGAGGCCTGGGCGTTCATCGATGCGCTGAAGCTGCACTCCAACCTGGCCAACATCGGCGATACCCGCTCGCTGGTGGTGCACCCGGCTACCACCACGCACTCCCAGTCCGACGAGACCGCTCTCAAGGCCGCGGGCATTACCCAGGCCACGGTGCGCCTGTCGGTGGGCATCGAGGATGTCAACGACATCATCGCCGACCTCGAGCGTGGGTTCTCGGCCATTGGTTAGCCCGATTCCGGAACTCGCGCCCGAAGGCGAGCTCGCCGTCGTCCCCATCGGTGACTTCACCACGGAAGCAGGCGCCGTGCTTGCCGACGCCCACGTGGCCTACCAACGCTGGGGTGCTTTCGCCGGCGACCCCGACGGCGTCAACAACGTCTTGGTGGTTGAGCACGCGCTGACCGGTGATTCCAACGTGGTGGATTGGTGGTCCGACCTGGTCGGCCCCGGCAAGGCCCTAGATACGACGCGCTGGTGCGTTATCGCCACCAATGCGCTCGGCGGCTGCAACCGATCGACGGGGCCGAAATCGTTGCACCCGGATGGCAAGCCGTGGGGCGGGCGCTTCCCGGCGCTGTCGATTCGGGACTTGGTGGAGGCTGAGCACGACTGCCTGAAGCAGTTGGGTATTTCGCGTGTGCACGCGGTACTCGGCGGCTCGATGGGCGGTGCGCGCACGCTGGAGTGGAGCTTGTTGCACCCAGAAAGCGTGTCGGCGGTGTGCGTGATTGCGGTATCGGCTCGGGCTTCGGGGTGGCAGATTGGTATCCAATCGGCGCAGATTTCCGCCATTGAGCGCGACCCGTTCTGGCACGGCGGAAATTACTACCTCACCGATAAGTCGCCGCGGGATGGTCTGGCGGCGGCGCGCCGCATTGCGCACCTGACGTATCGCGGCGAGCAGGAGATCGATGAACGCTTTGGTGCCCAGCCACAGCAGGGCGAAAACCCTTTGGGCCCGCACCGAGAGCTCAACCAGCGTTTCGCGGTGAACTCCTACCTGGATTACCAGGGGGCGAAACTCACCGAGCGCTTCGATGCAGGTTCCTATGTGGTGCTCACGGAGGCGTTGAACCGGCACGACGTCGGCCGCGGACGCGGTGGGCTCATCAAAGCACTGGCGGCATCGCAAGTGCCGACGATGGTCGTGGGCGTGGACACCGATATCCTCTACCCCTATCACCAGCAGGAGCACATCTCCCGCAACGTTAACCACCTGCTGGCGATGGCCAAGATTGTCTCGCCCGTAGGGCACGACGCCTTCTTAACGGAGACTCGGCAGATGAATCGCATCCTGCGCAACTTCTTGTTGCTCTCCGCGCCGAATGGCCTCGATGTGGGCCCTGCCTACGTCGGCGACGAATACTATATCTAAAGAGCCGTGTGGCTCTTTTCAGGAGCCACACGCATCACGATCCCAGCGCGTCACGATCCCAGCGCGTCAATGGAAAAAGCCAAGAACGCCATCGCCGCGCCCAAGATGCCGGTAAACCAGGCATCGAAGCGCCGGGAGCGTACCGCAAGCACGCCGACTCGCGAGGAATCACACGTCAGGCGCACCACCGTAAGCCACACCAGCGCCCCGCCCAACAGCAGCGTGGCGCGGCGCCAGTGCTCAAACACGGCATAAAAACCCGAGACCGCGACCGCCACCACGAACAGTCCAATGGCCACCCACTGCACCGCCGGCGGCAGCGCCGAAGGTTTCAGGTGCGCGTCGTGGGGATTGGACAGGGATACCGGCGGCACAGCTTTCCCGCGGGCCTGGTTGGCTCCACGGTTGCGCACGCGGCTGGGGGCTTGGCCTTCAGCCTGCGCATGGGCTCGCCCCTGAGCCGAGGGCCGGGGAACTCGTCGCGCTTGGCGCTGCGGGGTCGCCTGTGACTGTGCAGGTTGATCCGTCATTCTTGCTACTCACATGCTCAAGTTAGACGTGTGTTTACAGTGCACGTTCTTATAGTGAACGTTATTCAGCGGCGAGCTTTTCGGCGCGCTCGACGATATTGCTGACCAGGAACGCACGGGTCAGCGGACCCACGCCACCCGGGTTCGGGGAGACGTAGCCAGCCTTCTCCCAGACGTCCTCAGCCACATCGCCGGCGAGTTTGCCGTCGACGCGGGATACGCCGACGTCGAGAACCGCAGCGCCTTCCTTGACCATATCGGCGGTGAGCATGTGCGCCTTGCCTGCGGCCGCGATAATGACATCGGCCTCACGGGTTTCTGCGGCGAGGTCCTTGGTGCCGGTATGACACAGCGTCACCGTGGAGTTCTCGGTGCGGCGGGTGAGCATCAGGCCGATCGGGCGGCCCACGGTCACACCGCGGCCAATGACCACGACCTTCGCGCCATCGAGCTCTACCCCAAAGCGGCGCAGCAGGTGGATGCAGCCATTCGGCGTGCACGGCAGCGGCGCTTCCTCGTTGAGCACCAGCTTGCCCAGGTTGATCGGGTGCAGACCATCGGCATCCTTGGCTGGGTCGATGAGCTCCAGCACGCGGTTTTCATCCAGGTGCTTCGGCAAGGGCAGCTGCACGATGTAGCCGGTGCAGGCGTCATCATTGTTGAGCTCTGAGATGACGCGCTCCAGCTCCTCCTGGGAGACGTCGCCAGGCAGATCCTTGCGAATCGAGTTGATCCCGAGCTTCTCGCAGTCGCGGTGCTTCATCTTCACGTAGGAATGCGAACCCGGATCATCGCCCACCAGGACTGTGGCTAGGCCCGGGGTAATCCCCTTCTCCTTGAGGGCGGCCACGCGCTGGGCTAGGTCCTCGAAAATCTCGTCGCGGTACAGGTTGCCATCTAGTTTGGTAGCGCTCATGCACACCATCCTAGACTGATGCCTATGAGCAGCTTGCACATTGTCTTCGACAACCCCGTGATCCCCACCAACACCGGCAACGCTATCCGCACCGCCGCCGTCACGGGCGCGAGCCTGCACCTCATCGAGCCGCTCGGCTTCAACTTCGAGGACAAGCACCTCAAGCGCGCAGGCTTGGACTACCACGACCTGGCAGACCTCAAGATCCACAAAGATTTCGATGCCTGCATGGAGGCCCTGCCCGGCGCGCGCGTTTTCGCGTTCACCACCCACACTGATAAGTGGTTTACCGACGTGGAGTACCAAGAAGGCGATGTCCTCCTCTTCGGCACCGAGCCGACCGGCCTGCCGGAGGAGCATGCCTTCCACCCCCGGGTAACGGAGCGCGTGCGGATCCCAATGATGCCGGCACGACGTTCGATGAATCTCTCCAACGCGGCCTCAACTGCCGTGTATGAGGCTTGGCGCCAGCTCGGCTTCCGTGGCGCGGTCTAACAAGTCGCGGCACAATATGGGTGGACTTTCACATCGAAGGAGACACCGTGCCTAGCCTGCGCCCACTGCTTGATTCCCTCATTACCCGCGTCGAAGCTTCGTCTGCCGCCCACGCCGCGCAGATAGCGCGCGTGGATCCCGTCCACCGCCCCGGCGCGGTCAACCTCGTGCGTTATATGGAATTGCGTTCCCAGGACGCCGTCGAACTGCAGGAAGGCCTCACGGCCTTGGGTGCTACGAGCCTGAGCCACCCGGAGCCCGCGGTGCTAGAGCGCCTCCACGCCGCTCGCAATGTGATTGATGCCTTCGACGGCCAGGCGCCGACCTACCCCGTGCAGCCCATCGCCTCGGCGTATGCAGACGCCGACGATATCCTCGACGCCAACACCGAGGCCCTCCTCGGTCCTACCCAGGAGGACACGCACGCGCGCATCATGGTGACTCTTCCCACCGAGGCTGCGGAGGATTATGAGCTGGTCCTCGGTTTCGCCCGCGCGGGTATGGAATTAGCCCGCATCAACTGCGCCCACGATGACCAGGCGGCGTGGGAGAAGATGGTGGAGCACGTCCACCGCGCCGCTCAAGAGGTGGGGCGCGAGATTCTGATTTCCTGCGATATTGCTGGCCCCAAGGTCCGCACCGGCACCATCGAGCCGGGCCCGCAGGTCATCCGCGTGCGCGGCGAGCGCACCGCAGCAGGCGAACTGCTGAGTCCGGCAACGCTCGTGCTTCACGACGCCCCCTCCACCGCCCGCGCCCACGGGGTGGCGGGGGAGGCGTCGCCAAGCGCGGCACGCCCAGCGGTAGCGCTAGAGGTAGAAGGTAAGTGGCTAGCAGGGCTTCAGCCCGGCAGCGAGGTCCGCTTCACCGAAGCGCGCGGGCGCTCGCGTGTGTTCACCGTGGAGAGCGTAGAGGCAGGCGTGGCCGTTCTGCACGGGGAGCGCAACTGCTACCTCGCCGAAGGGACGGTGCTCAACCACGGCGGGGAGATCACCCGGGTGCATGGGGTTCCGCCCCTCGAGCAAAAGATTCGCCTGCACCGCGGCGAGGAGTTGGTGCTCAGCACTTCGCAGGAGCCGGCGCGCATCGCGGAGGGTGAGGTGACCACTATTGGGTGTACGCTGCCGGGGGTGGTCGGTGCGCTCGAGGTGGGCGACCGGGTGATTTTCGATGACGGCGCCATCTCCGGTCGTGTCCGCGAAGTGCGGGTGAATGGTGCGGCGCGCGAGGCCGTCATCACCGTGGAGCATGCCGGGCCTACCGGCACCAACCTGGCGGCATATAAGGGAATCAATGTGCCGGATACTGACGTCCCGCTGCCCAGCCTCACCGAGGAGGACATCGAGGCGCTGCGTTTTGTGGCCACGCACTGCGATATCGCAGCGGTCTCCTTCATCCGCACGCCCTCTGATGTGTCCTTCCTCTACGACACACTCGAGGCGATTGCCGCTGAGCAGGACTCGGAAGAGATGGCACAGCGTGTGCGTGACCTGGGCATCGTGCTCAAGATTGAGACGGTTCCCGCCTATGAGCAGCTGGGAAGCGTGCTGCTGGAGGGCATGCGGCATGCCAAGTTCGGCATCATGATTGCGCGTGGCGACTTGGCTGTGGAGCTGGGATTTGAGCAGATGGTCCAGGTGCCGGGGCGCATCATGAAGGTCGCGGAGGCGGCCCACATCCCAGTCATCATGGCCACCCAAGTTCTGGAGACCCTGGCCAAGACCGGGCTTCCCTCCCGCGCGGAAATCACGGACGCTGGCTATGCGCTGCGCGCGGAGTGCGTCATGCTCAACAAGGGCCCGCACATCACGGAGGCCATCCAGATTCTGGACCGCATGTCCCGCAAGCTGGGCCAATCACGACTGAAGAATCGCCAGCGACTACGCCAGGTGAGCAGCTGGTCCACTCCAAACGCTTAATGCGCCGCGTGGTGAGGATCACCTAAGACAAGTCGCCGAAAACTAGACACACCTATCTTTACTAAGGGTAACCTATATCGGTAGTGCTGATCGAGAAAGAGAGCCCACCGTGACGTTGCCTGAATGTCCACGACAAACCGCCGACGCTATCCCCATGGGATGCACCATCACCTTGGGGAAAGAGTGCATTTCCTGCACCTGTGACGCCGCGCTAGCGGTGCGCCTCGGCGAGCTGGGAATCCGCCCCGGCGCCACGTTGACCATGGGCCCGCGCGTCGCCGGCGGCGCGCGGGTGGTGTCGGTGGGCAGCTGCCGCTACGCCATCGACAAGGCAACACTGCAAGCCATCGAGGTCTAAACCATGGCCACCACGAAACCCAGCTGTCACGGCAATCCGGGCGGCGCGGTCGCCCCTGCCGGAGCACCCATCATCGCACTCGTCGGCTCCCCGAATTCCGGCAAGTCCACGCTCTTTAATGCCCTGACCGGTGCGAAGGCGCAGACCGGCAATTGGCCGGGAACTACGGTTGAGGTCAGCCGCGGCGCCTGGAAGCTGGGTGAATCCACCGCCGATCTCATCGACTTCCCCGGCACCTACTCGCTCGACCCGCTCAGCCCCGATGAGGCGCTCACCCGCGCCATGCTCATCGATTGCCCCGCAGATGAGCGCCCCGACGCCGTCGTCGTGGTCGTCGATGCCAGCGCCGTCGCGCGCGGCCTCAACGTCGCCCTCCAGTTGGCGGAGCAGCCCTACCGCCTCATCATCGCGCTGACGAAGACCGACGTGGCGCTCAACCAGGGACAGGTCGTCGACGCCTCTGCTTTGGCCGAGGCCACCTCCATCCCGGTGGTGGAGGTTGATGGGCGCAGGAGGGAGGGCGTCGAGAAGCTGCGCGAGGTTGTAATGGAATCTTTGGCAACTGAGCCCGTGCAGCTGCGCGAGAATGCTGGTTTGGAGGACCGCTTCGCCGAGCTCGACGCCGCCGCAAAGGCCTCGGTGAGCGAGGTCGAGCACGCCACGCCCCTCTCCCACCGCCTCGATGCGGTAGCCCTTCACCCGGTAGCCGGGCCGTTGCTGTTCTTGGCCGTGATGTGGGCGGTCTTCCAGATCACCACCACCGTGGCCGCTCCCCTGCAGGATGGCTTGGAGGCGCTGGTCTCCGGCCCGTTGAGCGACTGGGCGCGGGCGGGGCTAGAAACCATCGGCTTAGGCCACCCCCTCGTGATGGGCCTGCTTGTCGACGGCCTCATCGGCGGCGTCGGCATGGTCCTCACCTTCGCCCCACTCATGGCGCTAATGTTCTTGTGTTTGGCGGTGTTGGAGGATTCCGGCTATATGGCGCGTGCGGCGGTGGTCACGGATCGCCTTATGCGGGCCATCGGCCTGCCGGGCAAGGCGTTCATCCCCATTGTTGTGGGCTTCGGCTGCAACGTGCCAGCGATTTCGGCCACCCGTGTGCTGGGCAGCCCGCGGCATCGCATCATGACCGCGCTGCTCATCCCGTTTACCTCGTGTTCGGCGCGTTTGGTGGTCTTCGTCATGCTCTCGGCTACGTTCTTCCCGGAGCATGCCGGCAGCGTGGTGTTCATTATGTACGTCATTTCCATCGCGCTGCTCGTGCTGGTGGGGCTAGCCCTGCGCAGGACTCTGTGGCGCGCGGTTCCGGAAGAAGCACTCGTTATTGACCTGCCGACGTATCAGCTACCCACGGTGCGCTTGGCGCTCAGCGTGATGTGGACGCGCCTGAAGGGCTTCTTGCAGACGGCTGGCGGCATCATCGTGAGTACCGTGGTTGTGGTGTGGCTGCTCATGGCCATCCCGGTTGGCGCTGCGGCGCAGGATTCTTCGTGGGGTGAACCACCAGCCCCGGAGGATTCAGCCTATGGCGCGGTCGCGCACGCTATCGCCCCGGCCTTTGCACCGGCCGGCTTCGATTCTTGGTCACTGGCAGGCCCGCTGGTGACAGGTTTCGTAGCCAAGGAGGCGCTGATTTCCACCTGGGCGCAGACTTACGCAGTCGAGGACGTTACCGACGCCTCCGCCGAGGAGCAATCGCACAGCGCGCTCAGCGATCACGTGCGGGCTGACTTCGAGCAAGCTTCCGGCGGTCACCCGCTCGCCGCGGTGTGGGCCTACATGCTCTTCCTGCTGGCCTATACTCCCTGCGTGGCCACGATTGCCGCGCAGCGGCGCGAGATTGGCTGGCGCTGGACGCTCTTCGGCTTCGGCGTCCAGCTGGCCACCGCGTGGGTGCTGGCCGTGGCGGCCTTCCAGGTGTTGAAGGTGTTTATCTAATGCCTGCCTCCCCCATCCAGGCGGTGCAGAAAGCGATCGAGGACGGAGTTCGCTCGCGCGTGGGCCTCGTGGCGAAGACAGGGCTGGAGCCCGGGACGGTCGATGTCATCCTGGATCACCTCACCGCCAGCGGGGTCCTCGATATGGAGCCGCTCGACTCCTGTCCCGCAGGCGGATGCGGGTCCTGTTCGGCGGCCTCGGCGTGTGCCGGCCCTAGCAGCACCCGCGGTCCGGTACTGCTTAAGCTTCGTCGCCGGCCTTAAGCTCCTGCGACCCACGGCTCGCACCGTCGCGAGAGTTGTTACGCGGTTTGTTGCGTAGGTCTTGGTGGAGCCCTCTCTGCAGTTTGCCGTTCGGTTCATTGATCTGCTCCAGCACGGCGTCCAGGGATGGCAAGGGGCGGGAGCGCAGGCGGGCGAGGAGCTCGGAGGCGTCGGCAGGCGTGAGGTCCTGGCCAGCCATCTTGACTGGGCCCGCCACAAGGTCGAAGCGCACGGTGCGCACGCCTGCAAGGTGACCCAGCGGCCCCACCTTGAGAGTGAGCTCCTGGATGTGCGGAGTTCCAATCACCATGACGCGGCGGTTGATGCGGCCGCGGTGCACGATGGTCACGGGAAGCGGGGAATCCACCAGTGTCACCGACTGCTGTTTGCGGTCGATGGGGCTAATCCAGGTAGCCCGGCGGGGGGAGGTATAGGTGGGCTGGGTGTGGCCCTCGGGGCGTGCGTAACCCTCAATCTGCGCGCGGTCCAGATCGGAGATGAGCTCTAAAAGCTCCAGCGCCTGCTCGCGGGTGCCCACCGGCAGGATGCGCGTAGAACCAGATTGCTTGCCGCTGCCCTTCGCGCCGTAGCCGGCCACCGACACATTCACTTCGTACCAGCCCAAACGCCGCCACAGGAAAGGCTGGCTCACCCGCACGCCGTGGATGCGGCTGATGCGGATAGTTTGGCGGCGGCGGTCGGCAAGGCCGTAGGAGACGTTGAGGGCGTTGGTGGGGGCGTCGTGAAGCGCGGTGAATTTCCAGGAAGAATCCACCAAACCCCACACACTTCCCACGTAACCCACGATGATGGGCAACAGCGCGGTCCACATGCCCGGAATGAAGAGCAAACCGCCAATAACGAGGGCCGCGAGGAGCGTGGGCAGACGCAGCGCCTCGGCAGCAATCGTGCGCAGAATGGGAATTTCCGGGATCAGGGCGGTGGCTTCCTCCGCTTCTGGTGCTGGCTCACTGGTAGGACCTTTATTCGTGCGCCGCAGCAACTCCGCGCGTAATTCTTCCGCCTTCGCCTTGGACAAGTACTCAATTTTGATGACGGAAGAGGTGCCACCCGCGGTCTCCACGCGCACTGCTGCCAGCCCCAACAGGCGCGCGATGACGGATTCCACAACGTCTACCGCTTGAATGCGCTCGTAGCGCGCAGAGCGGAAAGACGTAGAGATGACCCCATGGCGCAGAGCGATTTCATCCTCGGTGAGCTTGTAGCCCAGCTTGCGCCACCAGATTCCTGACATCAGCCAAATCACCGCGCACACGAGCACGAAGCCGCCGGCACCCAGCAGAGTGCCGCGGCCGATCTCGCCCAAGTGCCCGCTCTGCAGGTAAGACAGAACATCAGAAATCATGGAGGCGTTGATGTTCACCGCAAAAATGGCGAGCAGCGCCAGAATCAGCGACCAAAAACGCAACAGCGGGGTAAAGCGGTGGACGCGGGTGTAGCCGTCGGCGTCGATAAGCGCGCGGTCCTTCACAGCCCACTCATCCTCTCGCGGGCCTTGACGGCGAGGCGCTCGCGCAGGGCGTCGGCGTCTGCGGCAAGGAGGCCGGGAATGGTGGCGTCGCTGCTGGGCGACGCCGTGTGCAACTGCACCTTCTTCAGCCCCATCGCGCGCTCGATAGGGCCGGCGGTGACGTCGACGAATTGGATGCGGCCATAGGGCACGACGGTGAAGGTGTGCCAGATTTTGCCGCGCGTAACCAAGAGTTCGTCGGCGGTTTCCTGCCAGCCTAAGTTCCTGACTTGCGCGGGGATGAGCCAGAGTTCGTAGAGCGCCCACACGATGAGCGCGCCGGCGACCCAATAGAGCCAATCCCACCAGAAATACGCCGCCCCGGCCGCCAGGGCAGCAAGAATGACGTCCCAACTCAAACGCGAAATGTAGCGGGCTTTAGTGAGTGACGGGGATACGGAATTCATGCCGCAACTTTAACACGAACCCTTGACAAGTCGTTGGGTTTATACAACACTGCGGTGTATGTCCCCAAAGAAAAAGCCCACTCGCCCACTGTTTAACCGGGTACGCGTGCTGCGCGTTGAACGGGACATGACGCGTGCACAGCTTGCCGACGCCATCGGGGTCAACCCCCAAACCATTGGCGCCCTCGAGCGCGGTGACCACTCCCCCAGCCTGGATCTTGCTTTCAACATCTGCGAGGTCTTCGACTTACCCGTGGAAGCCGTGTTCTCCCGGACCGAATTCACTCCTATGTCCTCCGAAATCTACCGAAAGGACTAACTCGCTCATGTCCGCCGTCACCATTCCCGATTCCGTTAAGACCCGCAAGCGCTACATCACCCTGGCCGATCTCTCCTCCTGCCTCATCATCCTGTCCCTCCCCCTGCAGTTCTGGGACTCCTTTACCTCACTCATGGTGGCCTGCCTCGGAACGCTGCTCACCGCGCTGCTGACCGCCCGCCTGCGCGGAGCGATAGGTGCCGCAGACCTGCCCACGACGGAGCTCGATGAGTACCAAATGCAGCAGCACGTCGAAGCCCGCGACGACGGCCTCAAGTTCTCCCTCGCAGCACTCGTCATCTTGCTGCCAGTGACTGGCCTTATCGCCTGGGGTGCCCGAACCATGCCCATCATGGACGGCGTGTTCGTGTCCCAGCTCTACCTCAAGATCATCCTGCTGCTCATGGTGTGGGTGCCGTTCTCGGTGGCCCGTTCCCTGGCGGGAAAGATGAACCGCGACGAGCTCATCTCAAAAGAATAAACCTCTTAGCGGAAATCCCGCGAGCCGCGCGAAAGGGCCTCGCCGAAGGCCAGCGGCTCCAGCTGGTCCGCGGCAACGGTGACCGCCCCGGAGGCATTCTGCACGATGCCGCGCACGATGAGCGCGGGCGCCGTCCGAGCCGTCACCTTATCCCGGGCCCACAGGCCGGGCGAGACCATGACGTTCATCAACCCGGTCTCATCCTCCAAACCAAAGAAGACCACACCGCCTGCAGTCTGCGGGCGCTGGCGGTGCGTGACCACCCCGGCGATGCGCACGCGGGTGCCATCCTCCACGGCCGATAGATCCGCCGCCGACAGAATTCCACGGGCCTGCAATTGCCCGCGGATCTGCTCCATCGGCTGCTGGTTGTGGGTCACGCCGGTGCTTGCCACGTCCGCCGCCATGAGCTCAAAGGCACTCATCCCCGGCAAAGACGGCGCCTCGATAGCAGACAGCCCCGGCAGCATCCCCGCCCGCTCCGTCGCGGCAACACCGGCCTGCCACAGCGCTTGGCGGCGATCCACCCCAAAGACATCCAAGGCCCCCGCCACCGCGAGGGCCTCCACGTGATCGACGGTGAGATCGGCGCGGCGGGAGAGATCGGGGACGTCGGCAAACGGCGCGGCCGCCTCAATACGCTCAGCGGCTTTATTACCCAAGCCTTTGATGAGGTTCAGACCCAGCCGAATGCGCGCCTGGCCGTTCGCGCCCACCACCACGCGCGCCTCCCGGCCCGACTCGTTGACGCTGACCGGCAGCACCTCCACGCCGTGGCGGCGCGCATCCTGAATGAGGGACTGCGGCGAGTAGAAACCCATTGGCTGCGCGCGCAACAGGCCCACACAAAACTGCGCCGGATAATAGCGCTTAAACCACGCCGAAAAGTACACCAAGGAGGCAAAAGACTGCGAGTGAGACTCCGGGAAGCCATAGGCGGCGAAGGCCACGATCTTGGCCCACAGCTTGTCCGCGATTTCCCCGGTAATCCCGTTGGTTTCCTCCAAGCCCTCATAGAAGCGCTGCTTGAGCGCTGCCATCTTGGCCGGCGAGCGTTTCGAGCCCATCGCGCGCCGCAGGTCATCCGCCTCCGCACCGCTGAACCCGGCGGCATCGACTGCAATCTGCATGAGCTGTTCCTGAAAGAGCGGAATTCCCAGTGTCTTGCCCAGGGACTTCTCTAGCACCGGGTGGTCATAGGTGACCGGCTCCTTACCATCGCGGCGGCGCAGATAAGGGTGCACCGACCCGCCCTGGATGGGGCCCGGCCGAATGAGCGCGACCTCCACTACAAGGTCGAAGAAGACCCGCGGCTTGAGCCTCGGCAGCGTGCTCAGCTGCGCTCGCGATTCCACCTGGAACACGCCCACCGCATCCGCGCGGCAGAGCATGTCATAGACTTCCACGTCAGCCAGATCCAACTCCCACAGGTTGACCACCCGGCCAGTACTCTCCTCCACCAAGTCCATCATGTGGTGCAGAGCTTCGAGCATGCCCAGGCCCAGCAGGTCGAACTTCACCAGCCCAGCTGCGGCGCAATCATCCTTATCCCATTGCAGCACCGAGCGGTTTTCCATGCGCGCCCATTCCACGGGCACGACATCCGCAATCGGCCGGTCGCACAACACCATGCCGCCGGAGTGAATCCCCAGGTGGCGCGGCTGGCCCAGAAATTGCTCAGCCAGGGATTCAACATCCGAAGGCGCGGGCGCCACGCCCTTCGACCACGCATCGGCCGAGCCTTGCGGGTAGCCCAACGCCCGGGCGGCATCCCGCAACGCGCCCTTGCGGCGATAGGTAATCACGTTCGCCACCTGCGCCGCCCTCTCGCGGCCGTGCTTGGCATAGACGTACTGGATAACCTCCTCGCGCCGCCCGGATTCAATATCAATGTCAATATCCGGCGGACCATCGCGGTCCGGGGAAAGGAAACGCTCAAAGAGCAGGCCTGCGGAAATCGGCTCCGCATTCGTAATCCCCAGCGCGAAACACACCGCCGAATTCGCTGCCGACCCGCGCCCCTGACACAGGATGTTTTCCCGTTTACAAAAGTCCACCAGATCACACACGATGAGGAAGTAGCCGGGAAATCCCAGCTGCTTGACCACACCCAGCTCATAGCGCATCTGCTCCCACGCCCTGCGCCGAATCTCCTCAGGGCGCGTGGCATAGCGAACTGCCGCGCGCTCGAAGGTGAGGTGCTCCAGCCAGGACATCTCGGTATGCCCTTCCGGCACGTCGAAGTCAGGCAGGTTCGGGGCCAGCGCCTCCCAGGTAAAACTGCATTCTTCGAGGACGCGAACGGTTTCCGCAATCAGCTCGGGGCGCTCAGGCAGCAGGCACGCCATCTGTTCCCCGGAGCGCAGCCAGGACGAGCCCATGGGGTGGGAGTTGGGGGAGGCGTCGGCAAGCGCGAGGCGTCTAGACAGGGCTTGTTTGGCCCCGGCCAAGCGCGCGCGATCCCGCGTGGCGGCAGCCGGGTGGGCAGTAGCGATGGCGCGTGGAACCGGCAAGGAATCCAGCAGTAGGTGGTGGTCCGCGTCCTCTGGGAGCTGGGTACATGCGTACTCCAAAACCATGCTGTCTATTTTTATTCCATCGACCAGATGATCGAAATGCTCCGACCACTCCCAGCCCACCAGAAAGAGGCACTCATCCTGCAGCAGCGCACCAATCTCCGGCAGTGAAGGATAGGACACGACCCCCTTCTCCCCCGCCTCCATGCGGGCGCGGGCAATGAGCCGGGATAGACGCCGATACCCCTCCGGTGTGCGCGCCAGGACAGTCAGCGGGGCCGGGTCGAGGCTAAGCTCCGCACCAAAGACCGCGGGCAGACCCACCTTGGCGGCAGCCTCCGCAAACTTCATAAGGCCATAGAATCCATCCCGATCTACCAGCGCAATCCCCCGCAAGCCCAGCTCGACGGCGCGCGCCACGAGCCCCTCCGGCTCGGAGGCGCCATGCAGAAAGCTATAGGAACTTACCGCGTGCAGCTCCGCGAAAGGCACGGAAGAATGCCCTACTTTCGGCACGTCCGTGGCCTGCGGCAGATGATCCACCGAGACCGGGACGGGGCCCGGGCGACCAGAGAGGATCCTCTCCACCCGGGACCACGGCAGCGTCTTACCCCCATTAAACCTCATAGCCTCACACAGTAGATTCGAACACAGGTTCCCGTCAAGGTTGTCGTTGAACAATTCCCTGAATAGACAAAGCGGTTCAATCGTTGCTAGTTTTTCCTGCAGTGCAAACTCCTGCGGTGACACGACTTGCCGCACAAACCAAGAAGGGACACTAGAACCCACCATGAGCATCCGTCGCGTACTTGCCGCCACCTCGGCAGCCGTCATCGCTGCAACCGGCCTGGTTGCTTGCTCCTCCGATTCCTCGGACTCCGCTGAGTCCAAGGATTCCGGCGAGGCCATTACCAAGGACTCCACCATCACCATCGGCACCACTGACGCCAACATGGAAGAGTGGGCCGTATTCCAAAACCTGGCCAAAGAAGCCGGTTTCGACGTCAAGTTGGAGAACTTCGCCGACTACAACACCCCGAACCAGGCTCTGGACCAGGGCAAGCTGACGACGAACAAGTTCCAGCACCTGAAGTTCCTGGCTGAGTACAACAAGGGCAACGGCACCGACCTGGTCCCGCTGGCCGCCACCGAGATCTACCCGCTGGCCATCTACTGGAAGGACCACAAGGACCTCGCTGACATCGAGGGCCAGGAAGTCGCCATTCCGAACGACTCCACCAACCAGGGCCGCGCCATCGGCCTGCTGGTTCAGGAAGGCCTGGTCACCCTCAAGGAGAACAGCCCGCTGACCCCCACCCCGCTGGACATCGATGAAAAGAAGTCCAAGGTCAAGGTCACCCCGGTGGATGCCGCCCAGACCCCGGCCGCGTATGGCGAGGGCAAGCCGGCTGTCATCAACAACTCCTTCCTCGAGCGCGCTGGCATTGACCCGCAGTCTGCCGTCGCTCAGGATGACCCGGACTCCACCGAGGCTGAGCCTTACATCAACGTCTGGGCCGTGCGCGCCGACGACGCCGATAACGAAACCCTCCACGAACTGGCTGAGCTGTGGAAGGACCAGAAGGTCACCGACGCCGTTCTGAAGTCCTCCGGCGACACCGCCGTGGCCGTCGACCGCTCCCAGGAGGAGCTCCAGGAGATCCTGGACCGCCTCGAAGAGCAGGTCTAAACAAACCCACCACCGACTAGTAAAGGACGAATCATGCGCATCCGCCGTCTCGTAGCAGCCGCCGCTAGCCTGCTTGCTGCTACCAGCTTGGTCGCCTGCTCGTCTGCAAGCTCCGATTTCGCCGCCGGCACCGCCGAAGATCCCATCATCGTCGGCACCACCGACGCCGAACTTCCGGAGTGGGGCGTGCTCAAGGAACTCGCTGCCGAGGAAGGCATCGAAATCGAGATGAAGAGCTTCACCGACTACGCCACCCCCAACCAGTCCCTGGCAGAGGGCAGCACGGATACCAACAAGTTTCAGCACTTAAAGTTCCTCGCTGAGTACAACGTGGGCAACGGCACGAACCTCGTTCCGGTGGCCTCCACGCAGGTCTACCCCATGCCGCTGTTCTGGAAGGGCCACGACAGCATCGACGGCATCGAGGGCCAGGACATCGCCATTCCCAATGACGCTACCAACCAGGGCCGCGCCATCAACCTGCTGGCCGCCAACGGTTTGCTGGTGCTCAAGGAAGAGGGCAAGCTCACCCCGGACCCCGCCGACATCGACGAGGCCGCATCCAAGGTGAGCGTCACCCCGGTCGATGCTTCCCAGACCCCGTCCGCCTTCGGCGAAGGCAAGCCCGCCATCATCACCAACTCCTTCTTCAAGCGTGCGGGTATCAACCCGGCCGACGCCGTGCTTTACGACGACCCGGAAAACCCCAACGCCGACCCGAAGATCCTGTTCGACCCCTACGTCAACGTGTGGGCTGTGCAGGAAAAGGACAAGGACAACGAGAAGGTCAAGAAGCTGGCCGAGCTCTACCTCTCCGACGAGGTGAAGGCCGCAGTGCAAGACACCACGGGTGGCACCACTATCTTTGTGGATAAACCGCAGGCAGAGCTTCAGGAGATTCTGGAGCGGCTGGAAGAAGAAGCCTCCTCTAGCTAAGCAAATCTCCCCCTCCCCCGCGCTCACGCTTAGTTGCGTGACCCGGGGGATTTTGCCCGTTACTCCCTCCTCGCTCACTACACGGACACGTACAAAGGAAAACCACGTGACTGAACACCAAGGCGCCCACCGGGGCACCCGGATTGAATTCCGCAACATCACCAAAGTCTTTAAGAACAAGAAAACCACCACGAAAGCGCTTGATGATGTCTCTTTGACCGTCGAGCCCGGTGAGATCATCGGCATCATCGGCTTCTCCGGTGCCGGCAAGTCCACGCTGGTGCGCATGATCAACGGTCTGGATAAGCCAACCTCGGGGCAGCTGCTTCTCGACGGCACCGATGTCGTCCCCCTGCCCGAATCCAAGTTGCGGGGCATTCGCCGCAACATCGGCATGATCTTCCAGCAGTTCAACCTCATGTCCTCGCGCACCGCGGCGGGCAATATTGAGTACCCGCTGAAGCTGCAGGGCGTCGACAAGCAGGAGCGTCAACAGCGCGTCCAGGAGCTGCTAGAATTCGTCGGCCTGGCGGACAAGGGCGATAACTACCCAGAGCAGCTCTCCGGTGGCCAGAAGCAGCGCGTCGGCATCGCCCGTGCCCTGGCTAATAACCCTTCCCTGCTGCTGGCGGATGAAGCCACCTCGGCGCTCGACCCCACCACCACCCACGAGGTGCTCGACCTGCTGCGCAAGGTCAACCGCGACCTCGGCATCACCATCGTGGTCATCACCCACGAGATGGACGTCGTGCGCTCCATCGCCGACAAGGTAGCCGTCATGGAAAACGGCCACGTCATCGAGGCCGGCAGCGTCTATGAGGTCTTTTCCAATCCGCAGACCAAGGTGGCGGAGAAGTTCGTGGCCACCTCGCTGCGCAATACCCCGGACGTCGTTGAGGCCGATGACCTGCTGGCCCACGAGGGCCGCCTGTTCACCATCAACCTGACGGAAAAGTCGGGCTTCTTCGACGCCGCCGGCAAGCTCGCGGACAAGGACGTGTCTATTGCCGTGGTCCACGGTGGCATCACCACCTTGCAGAAGCACTCCTTTGGCAAGATCACCGTGCGCCTCAACGGGCCGGAAGCGGCCATTGAAGATTTCTACGCACACATGCAACGCACCACCGATATTGAGGAGATCCAACGATGAACGTCACCTACCTCGCGCAGGCCAATTGGGATCGACTGGGCGGCACGCTTGTCGACGCCATCAAGGACACCCTCATCATGGTCGCCACCACCCTGGTGGTCGCCGGCATCATCGGTCTCGTGCTGGGCATCCTGCTCTACACCACGCGCCCAGGCGGCATCCTGCAGAACAAGCCTATCCACTTCGTCATCAATATCCTGGTGAACTTTATTCGCCCGATTCCGTTCATTATCTTGCTGGCCTTTGTGCAGCCGCTGACGGTGGCGGTGCTGGGCAGCTCCATCGGCCGCGAACCGGCCACGTTCGTCATGGTTATCGCGGCTACCTTCGCGGTGGCGCGCATCGTCGAGCAGAACCTCGTGGCGCTGGATCCGGGCGTGATTGAAGCAGCCCGCGCGATGGGTGCTTCGCCGTGGAAGATCATCACCACGGTCATCATTCCGGAAGCACTCGGCCCGCTGGTGCTGGGCTACACCTTCCTGTTCATCGGCATCGTCGATATGTCTGCGATGGCGGGCTACGTCGGCGGCGGTGGCTTGGGTGACTTCGCCATTGTCTACGGCTACCGCGCCTTCGAGTGGGAGGTCACCGTGGTGGCCACCCTCATCATCATTGTGCTGGTCCAGGCAGCTCAGTTCTTCGGCAACTGGCTCTCGGCCAAGATTATGCGCCGCTAGCCGCGTCGCGCCTGCGCATGGCTCGGCGCGGTTTAGAGTGCCACGCCCGTACTCTAAGCGCCGCGTTCGTATCTTATGCGCCGCGTCCTTATCCTACGTGCCGCGTCGCAAGACGCGGCGCGCGGCAAAGTAGGAAGAGGTCTTCGGCTCGTCTCCACAGGAAGAGACGACGCCGGAGGCCTCTTTTTCTTCGAGCTCTACGTCCCATGCGCGGCCGTCGCGGTGGCGCACAACGACGCTATTCTTCGCGGCGGGGGTTTCCGCCGCGTCGACGGTGAGGTCGCCGTAGTGGAGGGACTCGGAGGCGTCGAGAAGCTGGCGTGCTACTGCAAGCTCCGCTACCTGGCCTTGGGGAGTGTGAAGACCGGAACCACGGTTGGCGGGGTAGAAATACTCGCCGTGCAGAGCCTTGCCCACGAGCTCGCGGCCAGCGTCCACGTTGAGGCGGCCGAAAGAATATCCCCACGGCATCAGGAGCACCGACGGTGCGAAACGGTGTCCCTTGGTGTGGGAGGTTTCCCACACGGTCTCCTCAAATTCGCACGCCAGGGAAGCAGCAAGCGGGCGGCCCTTGATAGCGCAGCAGGCATCGCGCTTGGCGTGGGTACACACGAGCACCAGCGGCAGGCACGTGCCAGTGGGATGCTCCAGATCCAGATCGAGGATGTCCTCCGGGCCGTTGAGGACATAATCCTGTACCAACCCCTCGCGTGCCCACACGACGAAACAGCGGAAGTGACCCGTCCCCCGCTCATGCCCGGCACGCCCAGGGCGGCGAATGAGTTGCAGGCCCGCCACGCCTTTGAGCTTGGCCTTGAGCTTCGCAGTCAAGCCGGGGCCAAAGGTACGCCCGTCAAGCACGTCACGAGACCAGGCCGTGGGCCACTCAAAGAGGACGTACACAGATTCTTGTTTTGCGGTACCGGCCAGGGGCTCGACCTGGACGTCGGAGCAGAAGGTCATGGCTCCATCTTAACTGGCATCACTTTCTTCACAACAATGTGGTTACGATGCTTAGCTCGATGCATATAATTCCCCGTAGTGCCACTACGCTCGGAGTCATGCCGAAACATAACCTCTTGCGCACAGCCGCCCCAGTGGCCGCACTCGTTGTCTCGGGTGCACTCGCGCTTCAGGGATGCGCTCCGTCTTCCGCTCCGGACGGCAGCTCCGACGGCCCCACGAAGACTCTCGACGCCACCCTGTCCGGCGCCTCCACCTCCACGGCTACCGTTACTCCCACTGCCCCCTCCCCCGCCGCACCGGCTGGGCTGACCCCGCTGGGCGACGCCAACATGGAGATGAAAACCCTCCGTCCACCAGCTCCCTCGGAACTGGTGGTGACCGATGTCCGCGTGGGCAAGCATGAAGGTTTTGACCGCGTGGTCTTCGAGTTTGTCGGAGACGGTTCACCGGGCTGGTTCATCGATTACACCGATTCCCCCGCCCAGCAGGGATCCGGCAACCCGATTGCTTACAACGGTTCCACCGCGCTCGACGTCAGCATCGACGGCACCGCCTACCCTTTCCAACTTGATATGGAAGACCCGAATATCGGTACCGTGAAGGGCGCCGGCGGGCTGGTGACCCAGGTGGTCAGCAGCGGCACCTTCGAGGCCCGCTCGCAGTTTGTCATCGGGCTTGATGGGCGCCACCCATACTCGGTTCAGGTGCTCAAGGCACCGACGCGCCTGGTTATCGACATTCTGAACTAAACAGTTCAGGCATAGGTTGCCTCCACCGACCAGCGTCCGCCTGCCCACACAAGGAGCCAGGCGCGCTGGCCTTTCTCGTTTTCCCCGACGACTTGCAGGCGCGCGCAGCGCTGCGCCGCACCTGCTTCCCACCACTCAGAGTCCACGGGCCACGGGCCAGCCCAACCGGTCACCCGGTAGCGGTGGCGCCCCCACCCCAGGCCCGCCGGCTCCCCGGAGAGGAGGGCCTCGGCGGTGACGATGATGTCTTTCGATGAGGCGTCGATAAGCCGAATCCGCGCGGCCGGGTGCGCCAGGCTTGCCGGGAGCGGCGCGGGGATGCGCCCGGGCCAGGTGCCCTCCGGCTGCGGGTCACGCTGTTCGCCGTAGGGGACGTACTCGATGCGCTCGGCCACCCCACGCCCGCCCGCCGGGCGGGGCTGCAGCACGCGATCTACCCCCAGCTGGGATTGCACCCGCGCGATGACGCGCTTGGCCTGCTCCGCGGATTCGCCCGCGCCCCACAGGAGCCCATCCCCTGGCGGAGCGACCTCCACCGGCTCCAACGCCAGCTTGACGATGCCCCCTCCCTCACCCGGCACACTACCCGCCCGCGCAGCACTCAGCCAACCATCGAGCTGCCAGCGCACGCGGTCCGCTGTAGCGGCCTCGCTGAGCGCTTCCTGGGTACGCCAGATCCGCTCCAGGCGCTCGCCACCCTCGAACTCCGCGGCAACGCACAGCCGCAGGCACACCACGCCGGCCTCATCGAGTAGCACGTGCAGGCGCGCCGCGAGCTGACGCGCGGCAAAGGCCGCAGCATCCACGCGCTCCAAGGGTTCTTCGAAGCCCTGCTCCACGCCTAAGTCGGGGCGCGCAAGCTCCGGCGCCACGCGCCGATCCGGTGCCGCCGCAGCCACCGCGTGGCATCGCCGTCCAGCCTCGCCGAAACGGGTAGTGACTTGGCGCAGCGACAAGCTCGCCAGCTCCCCTAACGTGCGCACGCCCAGCTGCCCCAAGGCATGCACCACGTCCGCCGAACACCCCAGCGCCACCTCCGCGGCCAATACTCCCACCGGCTGCTGAGCCAGAAAGTCGCGCGAGCCGCCTGCCGGAACTACCGCGCCCAGGTTGTGGTGGCGCGCGGCAATCAGCGCGGTGGCGATCTCATCAGCGACGCCGACGGTGGCGTCGAGGTGGGATCTGGCGGTGGCGTCGACAAGCATCTCCACTGCCTTATCCTCACTGCCGTGGAAGCGCCCGGCCGCGCCCGCATCCACGATGACCAGGCCCGGACGCAGCACCTCCACCGAGGAGGCCACCGCGTCCAGCCCCGCGGCAATCTCCGCGAAGACCACGCCGTCCCGGTCCGGGTTGGCCTCCTCCACGCGCAGCTCCGGTAGGAGAGCTTGGGCCTGGCGCACGCGCATCCCGCGGCGCACCCCCGCCCGGCGCGCCGCCGCGTTGCACACCGCCACGCGGTGCTGGGCAGCGATAGCGCATGCTGCCCTGTCTGCGTCCTGCAGCGCCTGGATAGGCCAATCCGGGAACCACAGCGCCGCGACCCTCACACGACCTCCAAGTGCGGGCGCGCGTCCGGACGCTGCCCACATGTGAGCACTCCACGGCGCGGGCGCATGCTTGCCGACGCCACCCGCACCCCTATATCAACCCCCCGAATCCGCCCGCTGCCCCGGCCCACGCCATGCACAGCGATAACTTCCGCGCCTATCTCCACGGCTGTGCCCGGCAGCCGGGTTCCCACGGTAAGCAGGGCCGCCTGCCCAGCCCGCACTTTTGCCAGCACGGGGCGCGCCCGCGTGGGGCTCAGCACGCCTGTGCCTTTGTGCACGACTAGATCCAGCCCCTCGCACAGCACGCCGGTCACCGCCCAGGGCTCTACGCCTGGATCGGGCACCGTGATAACCCGGGAGACATCACCCTCCTCGGCCACTTGTGCGAGTAGGAGATCGGGCCAACCCACCACCCCGACGTGTCCGCCTGCCGCACTAACATGGGATATCAGCTCCACCACGAGCGCAGCACATTCCGCACAGGCGGTTGCCTGCTTGCGGGGCAGACCACCACCCGGGAGCAGCTCAGATAGCTTTTCAGGGACTCCGAGGAGCTCCGCCTCCGGCTGCACCTGCGCAGAATCACCCGGGGTTTCCAGGCGTTGAATCTGGGCGCGCAGAACCGCAATCTGGTCAGCCCGGGGGCCACCCGCCACACGAACACCTGTTTGATTCATGGCTCCTATTATGAACCTCTTCCCGGACGCGCGCAATTGCGCTGGTAGCGTTAGGCGCCATGAATCCCCTCCGCGCGCACACCACCCCTATCCCCACTCCGCCGTGGGTACGCCTCGGTGCCTCGCTGCTAGCTGGCGCTGCCGTGGCGGCAGGTAGCAGCCGCATCCACTTCGGCCTCGCGCTAGGACTCAGCCTGCTCTTCCTCCTCGCCGCCTGCGCGCTCGTATTCCTGCACCCCTACCGTGCTGATCTGCGCGATTATGCCCAGCGCCACAACGTCACCATGCTGCCCAACGCCGCACAGCTCATCCCGCTTATGGCGCTGTGGCTGATGGTCATGTTCTCCCCGCTCCTCGCGCTTCCTGCCTGGGGCAGCGCGCTGGTGTGGGCGCTCGTTTCAGGCGCGGCCTTCCTGCTCTTCCCCCACGTTGACGGCTCCCGCAAGCTCGCCTACGCGCCCCCTGCCTAACCCCGCCGGACTAACTGCGTGAGCGGCGACCACCTCCACCGGCCCCCGATCCTGGTTTGTGCGGGGCTGTCTGCGCCAGCGCCTTTGCCAACCCGCCTCGGCCGGGCGTCTAAGCCAGGTCGCGCGAGGTGGCCCAGCGCGTGAGCTGATGGCGGTTGGACTGCTGCGTCTTGCGCAAAATATTGGAGGCGTGCGTTTCCACTGTCTTCACCGAAATGAACAGCTGCTTGCCAATCTCGCGGTACGTATAGCCGCGCGCAAGCAGCCGCAAGACCTCCAGCTCACGCCGCGTGAGCGCATCCACCGCTGGGTCTTGCCCCTCCTCCGGCTCCGGGGCGGGCGAACCGGAGGCAAAAGCATCAAGGACAAAACCCGCCAGGCGCGGCGAGAAATACGCATCCCCGCTGTGCACCTGCACCACCGCCTCGGCCAGGTCCGGGCCGGAAATATTCTTCGTCACATACCCGCGCGCGCCCGCCCGAATCAGCGCAATCACATCCTCCGCCGCATCCGACACGCTCAGCGCCAAAAACACCGGACGCGACGGCTGATGTGCCGTCCCATTAATAACGGCGAGGCCGCCGCCGTCGGGCATGTGGACATCAAGAAGCACCACGTCCGGGGAGGTCCGCGCAATGCCCTCCAGCGCCTCCGCGACAGTGCCAGCATCACCCACAATCTCAATCTCCGGGGCCACCGCCAGCTCTGCGCGCACACCCGCGCGGAAGACGGAGTGATCATCAACCAAAAAGACCTTCACCATGCTCATAACGCTACCGCGAGCTCCACCTCGGTGCCCTCCCCCGGGGTCGAAGAAATCCGCACGCACCCACCTGATCCCTCTACGCGCGCGCGAATACTGTCACGAATCCCGTGCCTATCAGCGGGAATATCCTCCACATCGAAACCCACCCCGCGATCGCGCACAAAGATACTCAGCTCGCCCGCCAACAACTCCGCGTAGACATCCACCACGTCCACGCTTGCGTGCTTGCCGGCATTCACCATGGCCTCGCGCGCTGCCTGGATAAGCAGCTTCGCGGATTCCGTTAGCTCCGCGTCTTCGCCCACCGTCACCGCGGATACCCGCATATCAAAGAGATCCTCCACTTCCCCGCACGCCGCTTCGAGGGCACCAAAGCAGGTGGTGGGGGCGGCAGAGGGGGCGTCGAAAAGCCAGGCGCGCAGCTCCCTTTCCTGGGCGCGCGCCAAACGCGTCACCTCACGCGAATCCCCCGCCCTCTTCTGAATCAGCGCCAGCGTCTGCAGCACCGAATCGTGCAGGCGGGCGGCAATCTCGGCGCGCTCCTCCGAAACCGCCTTCGCCGCCTGCTCCTGCGACAGCGAACGCCAGAGCTTCAGCACCAGCGGCACCACCAGCGCCCCAAATCCCACCAGCGTCAGCGCCGTGGCCAGGATCGCCGAGCCCGATCCGCTTTCCCACGTCACCGCCGCCACCACGACGCCACCGATGACCAGGACGGCACCCGCCGCCACGGCAACCAGGCCCACCGGCGTGTTCAGGCCGCGGTCATAGGCCAACCACGCCAACACCGCGCCGATGGCCACCACCGCCAACGGCACCGCCGCGCTTAACGACGCCCCCGATACCCCCAACACGCCC
>NZ_KV811672.1:0-295 GCF_001813175.1 Corynebacterium sp. HMSC069E04
CATGTTGGCAATCGTGGTGGCGTCATCGGTAATGGAAAGGGTGTTGGGGCCTTCGGATCTGTAGGTGATGCGTACGCCTGGTTTGGCGGTTCTTTTAGCACGCAGTTCTTTAAGCCGTGCGGCGGCAACATGTGGGATGCGGTGTGCGGGTGTTGCGGCGAGTTTGATTCTTAAGTTCCAGGCATCCAGGGTCTTTTTCACCTTGGAGGTGTAGGTTTCAATCAGTGTGAGGGTGCCCAGGCTGTGTTTCTGGGCGAGTGCTGCTTGGCGGGCTTTGCGTTGTTTGCCGCTAAAG
>NZ_KV811673.1:0-940 GCF_001813175.1 Corynebacterium sp. HMSC069E04
GTTTTGTTCCTAGGCATTTGCCTTGATTTCCATTATTTCTTGGGCTGGGTTGGTTTCCCAAAACTCTGACTCAACCTCAGCTGGCGTGCGATAGCCGAGACTTTGGTGAAGCCGTACCTCGTTCCACCAATTAACCCATTCAAACGTCGCGATCTCCACGTCAACCACGCTGTCCCACGACCGCCGATGAATCAGCTCATTTTTGTAGGAACCGTTGACGTTTTCGGCCAAAGCATTGTCATAGGAATCTCCTACTGTCCCGGTAGAGGCAGCAATTCCATACTCAGCCAGCCGTTCGTTGTAGACAATGCTGACGTACTGTGAGCCATGATCTGAATGATGAATCAGCCCCGTTGTTTCCTTCGCGCTGACAATCGCCTGATTAAGCGCCTGCAGCGGCAGCGCCTCGGTACGCATTGAATCAGATAGTGCCCACCCGACGATCCTTCGGGAGAACACGTCGGTAACAAAAGCGGTGTACACGAATCCTTTTCTAGTGCGCACATAAGTAATATCGGCCACCCACAATCGGGCCGGTGCCGGGGCGTTGAACTTGCGATTAACTAAATCAGGACGCAGATCTGGTCCCTTCGGCTTGCGGGTAGTAATAGGAGACTTACCTTTACCTTTGCCTCTGACTCCAGCAAGACGCATCAGGCGTGCGGTCTGCTCACGGCCAATGTCGATTCCTTCACGGCGCAGAGTATGCCACATCTTACGGATGCCGTAGACGCCAAAATTTTCTTCATGGACCTCGGCGATGTGCGCGACTAGAGCAGCGTCACGAAGACTGCGGGCACTCATACCACGGGCTTTTGATTGGCGGTATCCACGGGACGTGATGAAACCGCCAACACGGTGGGTGTTTAACGTCTCGCAAATGAACTCGATGGAGAAACGATCCCGATACTCATCGATGAACCGGATCATTTCCGACGTT